>JAUWOI010000288.1 GCA_030612185.1 Anaerolineae bacterium | reverse complement strand
TATAGGTGATCAGACCCATCGGGCCATTGCCGTCCAGGTCGATCCCCTCGTAGAGTTGTTGGGCGATGCGCATCGTGCGACGGGGAGTGAAGCGCAGGCGGCGGGAGGCCTCCTGCTGCATCGTGCTGGTGGTGAAGGGCGGGGAAGGCTGTCGTCTCCGTTGCCCTTTCTTGACCGAGGCAACTACATAGGTTGACTGTTCCAGTTCGTCCACCATCGTCTGCGTAGCGGCCTCATCCTTAAGGTCTACCTTCTCCCCGCGGATGCGATGGAGTTCGGCGACGAAACTACGCGGCGGGTGATGATCCTCCCGCTTTGCCAGTTCCGCCTTGATGGACCAGTACTCATGAGGCACGAAATTTTCGATCTCCCGTTCCCGCTCTACCACCAGGCGGACCGCCACCGACTGCACCCGACCGGCGCTGAGCCGCCCCCGCACCTTGCGCCACAGGAGGGGACTCAGGCTGTAGCCCACCAGCCGGTCCAAGATACGCCGGGCCTGTTGAGCGTTCACCAGGTTCATGTTGATTTTGCCGGGGTGGGCGAAGGCCTCCTCAATAGCGTCCCGGGTGATCTCATGGAAGACCACCCGCCGCGCCTGAGAAGGCTTGATCTTCGCCGCCTCCATCAGGTGCCAGGCAATGGCCTCCCCCTCCCGGTCGGAGTCAGTGGCCAGATAGACCTCGGCGGCCTTCTTAACTTCCTTCTGCAGTTCCTTCACCACCTGCCTTTTCTCGTTGGGCACCCGGTAGCGGGGCGTGAAGTCATTCTCCACGTCCACCGACATAGAGGAGCGGAGCAGGTCGCGCACGTGTCCCACCGAGGCCCGAACTGTGTACTTCTTCCCCAGGAACCTCCCCACCGTGCGCGCTTTGGCCGGCGACTCGACGATCACCATCTTGGGTTTCTTCGCCGGTTTAGCCTTGTTTTTGGAGGCGACGGTGTGCTTATCTGGATCGAGTCCTTCGTGGGCCGGGGTACGGCCCATCCTGAACATTTTCGTACCACACATCGGGCACACCCCCCGCGTGGCCGGCGTCCCATTGCTGGTGAACACTGGCTTAGGGTTCTGCACCTCGCGCTTGGCTTTGCACTTCATACAATAGGCTTGCATACCAACCAATCTCAGTCTTCCTCCTCTGATCCTTCCCGCAGCGCCACGTAGGCTGGCTCCGGCATAGCGTACTCGACCTGACACTCCGCCATTCGCTTCTCTATCTTCTCGGAGATCACCTCCCACAGGAGAGCACGTATCTCGCGGCGGCTCGTGCTCTTGGCGGTGCGAATCTCGGGCCGGACGCGATAGCGATCCGCGTACTCGCCCAATACGGCCTCGGCCTCTTCTATGCTGGGGCGTAACTCTTGAATGCGCCGATCGAAGTAGCGCCCCTTCCGCCGGTCGTCGTCCGGGATGGCCCGTATCAGGAGAGTATAATCCGCAAAATCATCGCTACGGTTCTCGTAAAACACACCCCAGGGGAACCAGACACCTTTGTCAGCCAGCCAGTCCTCGATCACTCTGTATCTCACAATCACAGATCCACCTCCCTCAGCCGGACCAGCATTGCCTTGCTCGGTCAACCGCCGCTGTATCGGGGACGAGCAGATGGCCTGACCAGTCCGACTCGGCGAGCAGGTCGAAGTCGCGCATAGTGGTGTTGGCCCACAGCAAAGCGCCAATCTCTACTTCCTCTCCGAGCACCTGCTCGACTTGACACTGGAGATAAGTGTACTCGGCCACCAGAGCCGCCACGTGGGCATCCTCATTGAGGTTCAAGAAGGCGCGGGCGCTGTTGCGGTTCCACTTCAGCAGCCCCGGCTCCCGCTCCAACAGAATGTCCAGTTCGACTACCTCGTGCAAGAGCGCGCTGGTGCCGTAGTAACCGCCGACGGCGATGTCCCTCAGTGCCGGCGCATCAGGACCTTGCAGCAGCCGCAGATAGTGCTCCACCCGCCGCAGGCCGTCCGCCGTGATGTCGTAATCGGCGACTGTCTGCGGATCGAAGTCGGCCAGGCTTACAGCCATTCGCCGCGCCCATCCTCCTCCAACCGCCTCACAACCGCTCGTACCTCTTGCTCCCGCTCCCTGGGGCAGACCAGCAGCGCATCCTCCGTGTCCACGATCACCATCCCCTCCAGCCCGACGGTGGCGATGAGCCGCTTCCCGCCAAAGACCAGCGTATTGCGCGTATCAACCCCCACGTGCGGGCCGACGACGATGTTCCCCCTCTCATCGGCTGGCAGCAACTCCGAAAGGCTGGCCCAATTGCCCACGTCCGACCAGCCGATATCCACAGGAATGACAGCCACATCTTCAGCCTCCTCCATCACCCCGTAGTCAATCGCCTGCTTGGCGACCTGGGGCCAGACGCGGCTCAGTGTCGCCTCGTATCCAGAAGTCCCCAGCGTCGCCTCCACCTCCGCCAGTTGCACGTAGAACTCTGGCATCTGACGCTGGAATTCCTTCAGGATGCGGTCCACGCGCCAGATGAACATACCGCTGTTCCACGAGTATTCCCCGCTCTCGACCATATACAGCGCCGTCTCCGGGCTTGGCTTCTCGGTGAATCGCTCGGCGCGGAAGACGGAGAAGCCCTCCACCATATCCAGGCTCTCTCCCTGCTTGATGTAGCCGAAGCCAGTTGAGGGGGACGAAGGCGTGATCCCCAGCGTGACCAGGTGGCCCTCTTCAGCGACCTGCGCCGCCGTTGCCAGCGCCTGGCGGAAACGTGCTGTGTCGGTGATGAAATGATCGGCGGTGAGCACCGCCATGATCGCTTCCGAGTCCTGCCGGCGCAGGTGGATTGCCCCCAACCCGATGCAGGGGGCGGTGCCACGGCCTTCTGGCTCGACGATGAAATTCTCCGGTGGCAGTTCCGGTGCTTGCGCGATCAGTGCCTCCATGTGTTCAGCGCCCGTGACGACGAAAACCTGCTCCGGCTGGAAAAGGGGCGCAATCCGGTCCACCGCGTGCTCGAACATGGTGCACTCACCGACCAGCCTGAGCGACTGCTTGGGACGATTGCGACGGCTGAGAGGCCATAGCCGCGTCCCGATCCCCCCGGCCATAATCAATGCGTAGTACAATGCTGTCCTCCGCTCCTAGATTGGAATATCGGTAGACTGGTAAACTGGTATATTGGTCTCAGCCATCACTCTACCAGTTTACCAATGTACCAATCTGCCAATGTACCAATCTACCGATTCCTAATCCACCACATACTCCACGCCCGACTCGCGGGCCACGATGTACTTCATCCCGCCCACCTGGCGCACCATGCCCTTCAACTCCATCAGCGCCAGTGTGCTGGTCACCTGTGCGATTGGCAGTCCCACATGCTGTCGAAGTTCATCTACGTGAGATGGCTCGGCCGAGAGATGAGCCAGCAGCGCTGCCTCTGTCTCGTCGGCCGGGAGTACCTGGCGCGCCTCCATCTGCTCGGCCACCATCGTCAGGTTCAGTTCCTCCAGGACATCTTCCGGGCCAAGCACCACCTTGGCCCCATCTCGGATGAGCGCGTTGGTCCCGGCATTGCTGCGCATCAGGATAGAACCCGGCACGGCGAAAACGTCCCGTCCCTGCTCAGCGGCGTAGTCAGCGGTGATCAGCGCCCCGCTCCGTACTCCCCCCTCGGTAACGAGCACCCCCAGGCTAAGCCCGCTGATGATGCGGTTGCGCGGTGGAAAGTTGCTTCCCTCCGGCGGCGTACCCAGTGGGTAGTCGCTCACCAACGCCCCCTGCGCGATAATTTCCCCGGCCAACTTGCGATGCTCCGGTGGATAGACCCGGTCAATGCCGCAGCCCAGCACGGCGATAGTCCGTCCCCCTGCCTTCAGCGCCGCCCGATGTGCCTGGGCATCAATCCCCCGCGCCAGCCCGCTGACGATGGTGATACCACTGCGCGCCAGCGTTGTGGTCAATCGGCGGGTTACCTCCCGCCCATAGGTCGAGGCCCGCCGCGTGCCAACGACCGCCACCGCCCAGGCATCCTCCTCCGTCAGTGTCCCCTTGACGTAGAGCACCGGTGGTGGGGCGGAAATTTCGCGGAGGAGACAGGGATAGCCAGGGCTTTCCCACGTGAGCACCTGCGCGCCAGTGGCTGCAATCCGCTTCAACTCCTGATCCAGATCAAGCGTGGACTGGGCTGTCAGCAGGTTTTCTAGCGAGCGACGATCGAGACCAGCACGCCTCAGTGCCCCGGCCGGAGCATGCCAGGCCTGTTCCGCATCCCCGAAGTAATCGAGCAGCGCCCGCAGCCGTGTCGGGCCGATACCGCGCACGATGTTGAACCCAACCAAATAACGCAGGTCGTTCATCTCTTGTCCTATTCTAACAGGCCTGGCAGCAGGTGCACCACCATCTGCCTTGCCTCTATGTCAAGTTTAAGCACCACATCTTTCACGGCTGGCAGGAGTACCTCGCCCCACGATCCGCGCACGATGTAGACGTCGTTGGCTCCGGTCTTCAACACTTCGACCACCTGGCCCAGCGATTCGCCGCTTTCCGCCTCCACCTTCACGCCGATGAGTTGAAAGTCGTAATACTCCCCTTCCTCAAGTGGTACGGCTTCCTCGGTTGGTATCTGCACCAGTTGGCCGCGCAGTTCCTCGGCCCCGTTCCGGTCGTCGCAGCCGCCCAATT
This sequence comes from Anaerolineae bacterium, assembly GCA_030612185.1. The sequence goes on along the minus strand of JAUWOI010000288.1, from coordinate 1,385 downwards.
TCAGTAGCAGTACTTCCTTGTGGCGGCGCAACTTCTCTACCGGGTAGCGCCGTACCATTTCAGGGGAGTCTGGAGACGCAAGGTAAAAATAGGCGTGCTGCCCCAACCGTCCGGGATAGTCGGTAAGGAGTACGACGCGCAACTCGCCTCGTACTCCGTGCGGCCGCGAGACCCGCCCGACCGCTAAGAAGCGGGGCTCAGGTAAGTGTGCTCCTCCTGAGCCCCCTTCATTCCCGCTATCACGTTGTGTGGCGACACTCATTGGCGCTTAGATGATCTCGAGGGTGACCCGCTTTCCCTGCTTGGCAGCGAGCACCCGGACGAGTGTACGCATAGCGTTTGCGGTACGTCCACCTTTGCCGATCACGCGGCCCATGTCCTCCGGGCCGGCTCTCAGTTCCAGGATCACCGAGGTTTCGCCCTCGATCTCGGAAACGTGAACCTGGGATGGGTCATCCACCAGCGACTTGGCGATGAATTCAATCAGTTCTTTCAGCGAAGCCATTGTTGCTCCTCCCTTCTTGAGGTAGTTGATGCAGATGTTATAAACGGTACGTAGACGCAGTGGAGGAGCAAAGTTCCACTGCGACGGGAAGAAGGCTACTCTTCTGTTGCCTCTCCTTCCTCACTCTCATCTCCGGCTTCGACGGGCTCCGTTTCGGGCTCCACAGCCGGTTCTTCCACCACAGCCGGTTCTTCCACCACAGCCATTGTCGGTTCCCGACGGGTCTTGGGGCTTATCTCCGGCGCAGCCTGGGCCGCTTCCTCCGCTTCTGCCAGCAACGCATCAAGAGGCTCGCCCTGCCCAAGCCGCTCGAACCTTGCCAGCGTACCCTGCTTCTTCAACAACCGGGCCACTGGTTCGGTAGGTTGTGCCCCGACATCCAGCCAATACAAGGCGCGATCTTCCTTGATCTTCACCGTTTCTGGCTCAGTACGTGGGTTGTAGAAGCCGATGATCTCAATGAACCGCCCATCGCGGGGGGCTCGCGCATCGGCCACTACCACCCGGTAACTGGCTTGCTTCTTGGCGCCTACGCGGCGCAATCGAATCTTGACCATAACTCCTCCTGATGTTGTGTGTGAGTTGGGAAACTGGGAAACTGGGAAACTGGTAGATTGGTAGTTTGGGAAACCGGGTGCCGGTCTGCCAATCTACCAATGTACCAATCTACCAATGTACTACCCTCCTACCCGAACATCCCCGTCAACCTCTGCATACCTTTCCCTCCCTTCCCTAGTTGCTTCACCATGCGCTGCATCTGCCGAAACTGCTTGAGCAGCGCGTTCACCTCCTCCACCATTGTGCCGCTGCCGCGGGCAATGCGCTTCTTGCGGCTACCATTTAGGATGCGGGGGTTGCGCCGTTCCTCCGGCGTCATCGA
>JAUWOI010000488.1 GCA_030612185.1 Anaerolineae bacterium | reverse complement strand
GCACATCATCCGGCAGGTAGCGGACCGGACCGTCGGGGCCGACCTCGGCGTAGTATTCGATCAGGCGGCGGGTGGTGTGGGTCAGCCGCAGGGCCAGTGCGTCCCCTGGCAGCAGCCAGTGTCCGTCGGTCAGTTCCTCGCCATCCAGTTGGAGCGTGCCCTCCCAGCCGTCTACCACAAAGTCCAGGTAGACCAGGTGGTGACGGCCATCCTTGTAGAGCGGTGGGCAGATGCGCTCGGTAACCTGGAGCAGGTGGAAGTGGGTCGGGGTCAGGCCGGTCTCCTCCTCCATCTCGCGCACCAGCGCCCGGGCCACCGTCTCGCCGTACTCGACGTGACCACCAGGAACGGCATAATGGCCCGTTATTTTGCTAAAGCGAGCCACAAACACCTGGCCCCGTGGGTTGACCAGCAGCGCGCCGACGATAAGTTCTGGGTACTGGATGGGCTCACTCATTGGTGCGCCTGGATGAACTCGTGGGTCTTCTCGGCCACGAACTCCCACTCGGCATCCACCATGATGTTGTGGCCGGAGTTGTGCAGCCACACCAATTCCTTGTCGGTCGAACCGGCCTCGTCGTAGAGGATCTGCCCACAACGGGGATCAATGATGGTATCACCCGTGCTCTGGATGATGAGGAGGGGCTGTTTGACAGCCGGCAGGAGGCGGCGCACGACGCGCTGCAACTTCAGCAATTCGTGGGCCGCACGCAGCGGATGCTCCTCGTAGCACCAGATGCGGCTGTCGGCCTCATGGTCGGTCAAATCGCTCTCGCCAGCCGCGCTTCGTTTTCTGATGAGGTACTTGAGCACCGGCGTCAGGTAGATGAGTTTGCTGGCCACGAGGACGGCAGGGGAGTAGGTCATCAAGCCAGCGATCTCAGGGTGATGAGCGCCCAGGTGGAGCGTCAGTAAAGCGCCCATAGAGAGGCCGCCGACAAAGACGGTTGGGCAACGGGACTGCAGATCACTCAGCGCCTGCTCGACGCTGGCGGCCCACTCCGGCCAGCGGCGGCTGTTCATGTCGTCCACGTCGGTCCCGTGGCCGGGCAGGAGTGGCGCGGAGACGGTGAGACCGCGGGCGTTCAGGTAATCACCGACGGGGCGCATCTCGGGCGGGGAGCCGGTGAAGCCGTGGATGAGCAGCACGCCGATAGGACCACCATCCAAGAGGAACGCGGATGGATCCAGATGAGAATGTTGGGTCATTTTTCTACCTCGTTAACTGGTTAGAGGTTGGAGATTGGAGATATGATTCGCAGCGCAGGAGCGCCAGCGCGCTGTGGCCGTCCATCATCTCGCCGTTGCGGGCCATCTCCAGTGCTCGCTCAGGTGGCACCAGGTGCACCTCTATGATCTCGCTTGGCTCGCGCTGCGGTTCGCGGTTCAGTCGAACGCCGCGGGCCAGCACGATGTGGCAGATCTCGTCAATGATGCCGACGCCAGGGCGGAAGAAACCCACGTAGTGCCAGTCGTCGCTCTCGCCTCCTATCTCCTCGGCCAGTTCCTTCTTTGCCAGGTCGAGAGGGCTGCCAGTGAAATCGTGGAAGCCACCGGCGACGACCTCCCAGCACCAGTCGTCCAGCGTGTAGCGAAACTGGCGGATGAGGACGACCTGCCCATCGGCGGTCACCGGCACTACCCAAACCGCGCCAGTGGACTGGATGTAGACGTAGGGGGCTACGTGGCCGTCGGGCCAGCGCACCTGGTCCCGCCGCACGCGGAACATGTGGTGGGTATACGGATAGTCGGTGGCCAGGCACTGCCAACCAAACGGGATTCCGTTAGGTTTGTCGGTTTCGGGCAAAGAGACCCTCCCTTGCACTCCAGAGCATTCTGTGCGCCATTGTAGCACACTTCACCTGGAGTTCAAGGCTCAGGGCACCTTCGTGCTTGACAAACAACACAACCTTATGCTATATTGTGCTTGTTGAGATTGGGAGGTGAGGTTCATCTATGAAAGTATCCGCCATCGTTCCCACCCGCATAGACCTGGCCGGTGGCACTCTCGACGTCTACCCGCTCTACCTCTTTGAAGACGGCGGGCTGACCGTAAATGCCGCGGTCAATATCTACGGCCACGTGACCGTGGAGGAGCGACCCGATGCCCTGATTCACATCCACTCCGAAGACTCCGGCGCGGAGGAAACATTCGCCAGCCTGGCCGAGATGCCAATGGGCGGAGATCTGGATCTGGCCAAGCGGGCTCTGCGCTTCTACCGGCCTCATTGTGGCTTGAACATCACCCTCCGCAGCGAAGCGCCGCGCGGCTCCGGATTGGGGGCGTCGTCGGCACTGCTCATGGCCCTCTCCAGCGCGCTGAACGAGATCGAGAACCTGGGCCTGAGCAAAGATCGGATCATTGACCTGGGAGCCAATATTGAGGCGCAGGTCATCGGCATCCCGACCGGCAAGCAGGATTACTTCCCGCCCCTGTTCGGCGGTGTCTGCAGCATCTGGTTCGACGTGGACGGCCACCGCCTGGAGCGACTGGACGAGGGCAACGATCTGATCGCCCGTCTCAACGAACGGCTCATCCTCACCTTCACCAACATCAACCGCTTCTCCGGCGTCACCAACTGGGCCATATTGAGAAGATACATTGAGAAAGAAGGGGACACCGTGGCCCACCTGCGGCGCATCAAAGAGGTGGCCCGGGCCTTGCGCCAAAGCCTGGTCGCCAGCGACCGTTCGGCTGAGCGCTCACGGCGAAGCCTGGACGAGTTCGCCCGTCTGCTGGCCGTGGAGTGGGAGAACCGCAAGGCCCTGACCGAGGGGGTCACTACACCAGAGATTGATGCCATGATTGCCGCCGCTGAGGCCAGGGGCGCTCGCGCCAGCAAACTCTGTGGCGCGGGCGGCGGTGGTTGCATGATCACCTACGCCGAGCCAGAAAACGTGCCCGCCGTGAGAGAGGCACTGGTGAACGCCGGGGCCACGCTGATGCCATTCCGCATCGTGCCGGAGGGCATCCGTCTGGAGACCCGCGATTGAAGGATCTTACCATCTGGATAGGGCCCACGAGTTGATCCGATGGCCCAAACAGTCCGTTCAAGCCAAAGGGACTTCGCCAGCGAAACGCGCTGACTTGCGGATGTAGCGAGACAGTAGTAAAATGTACATCAAGTACAAGATGTACAGGAGAGGGTGTTATGACAACAACCGTGAACGTGGCGACAGCCCGCAGCAACCTATCCGAACTGCTCAACCGGGTGGCCTATGGCGGCGAGACCGTCATCATTGAGGCACGAGGCAAGCCCAAAGCAGCACTGGTGAACGTGGACTGGTTTGCCGCTGGTGGGATGACGGGCAAGAGCGGGGGCAGTAAGCCGCTGATTGTGACCACGCCGGATGTGCGCAGCGGCAAGCCGCGCATCGCCGGGCGGCGTATTACCGTGTCCGACGTAGCCATCTGGTACGAGCGTATGGCGATGACGTCGCAGCAGATTTCCACCACGTATGACCTCTCGCTAGCCGAGGTCTACGCTGCACTGGCCTACTACCACACCTATCGAGGCGAGATCGAGGCTGAGATTGAAGAGAGCCTCCGATTTGCAGCCGCCCTCCGACGCCAGGCTCCATCACCATTAGATCACAAACTGCAGGACGACCATGGCCAGAGCCCTTCGCTTCCACCTGGATGAGCACATCA
>JAUWOI010000355.1 GCA_030612185.1 Anaerolineae bacterium | reverse complement strand
GGCAGCGGTGAGGTGAGAGATACGTCTTCTCAATCCTCCTCCTCCACAGTCAGAGCGACAGAGCCGTTGACCCTGACTGAGCAGATCTACCTGTCCTTCGCGCGTAGAAACTTTCCGCCGGTTGTCCACGTGCCAGATGGTGAGTATCTGTTGGTTGAGTACTGGACGCATAGCGTGCTGGGTGTGAATTGCGCGGGCCTCTGTATTGATTTTCCCACTTACCACTTTAATCCGCAGAGCGGCGAACTTACCGTTTATCTACCAGAATCCGCTCTGGTGCTGGACGAAGCCGACCTCGGCTACATCGGCAGAGGCGAGAGCCTGGGCGGTGTGGGTTGTGGTGCCATCAGCGACTTGACCAGAATCCAATCGTGCCCGTCGTCCATAGATGGCATAACGTTGCATCACGTGGACGAGACCGGGACTATAACACTGGAGCACGAGAACGAAATAATCGTTCTGGAGGTAGGTGAAGCCTGGATGAGCGACGAGGAGACCGAGGTCTGGGACTGGCTTGGTGTGGGATGCGTCGTGACCAGCACTGACTACATTACCAACTATGCCTTTCAGGATCGAGATAAGATCACCTACATCTGGCCTTTTCGGGTGCTCCTGCCGGTGGTGGTGCGCGATGAACTTCTTTTTACTCATTCCTCATTTCCCCATTTACTCCCCACCGGGAGGCGCACGGTGAACCTGGTTCCCAGCCCCACCACGCTCTCGGCGGTGATGGTGCCGCCGTGGGCCTCGACGATCTCCTTCGTGATCGCCAGTCCCAACCCGGCCCCCCGGCTGCGCCGGCGGGACTTGTCCGCCTGGTAGAAGCGCTCGAAGACACGGGGAAGTGCCTCGGTCGGGATGCCCTCGCCAGCATCGGTGACTGCCACCGAGATACCACGTCCGTCCTCTGTCGAGCGTGCTGCCAGAGTGACCTTGCCCCCGGCGGACGTGTGCGCCAGCGCGTTGTCGAGCAGGTTGGTGAAGACCTGCGCCAGCCGGTCGGTATCGCCGGTGGCGAACAGAGACGCAGGAACATCGAACTCCAGGGCCACGCCGGCCACCTGCGCCTGGGGTGACAGTTTCTCGACGCACCCTTGCAGCAGCGGGCCAAGTTCCACACGGTCGCGCGCCATCACCATCTGCCCGGCGTCGAAGCGAGCCAGGGTCAGCAACTCGTCCACCATACGGCGCATGCGCTCCGCCTCGTCGTGGATGACGCGGGCTGCGCGGTCCGTCGCTTCGGGCGTCGAAGCCGTGCCGTCGAGCAGCGCCTGGGAAAAGCCCTGGATGGAGGTGAGGGGAGTCTTCAGTTCGTGGGAGACGTTGGCGACGAAGTCACGCTGCGATTGCTGGGCGGCCTGGACCTGGTCGGCCATGGTGTTGAAGGAGCGGGCCAGGCTTTGCACCTCAGCCGGGCCGGAAACCGGCGCGCGCGTGCCGGGCTTGCCCTGGGCGATCCCCTCAGCCGCGCCGGCCACCCGCCGCAGCGGCGCGGCGACCGAGCGGCTGACCAGAAGCGCCAGCAGGACCGAGAACACCAGTGCCGCCAGGCCGGCCCACATCAACGGGGCCATGAGGTTATCGCGCGCCCAGATCAGTGCCGCGCCGCGAGGCTCCGGCATGGTAAAGACGAGCATCTCGGGCGCGGGAGGGGCCGGCCACGGCAGCGCGACGAAGAGCCACGTCCGCCCCTCAGCGTCGGTGAAATTCCCTTGCATGCCACCCTCGGGACCGCGCTCCAGGCGCGCTCCCGCCAACAGGTTTTGGCCCTTCCACTCATCCCGGCTATCGAGGGCGACACTGCCCTGGGGATCAAGGAGTAGAACGCGTACGCTTCGGTCCCGGTCAATCCGCTGCAACAGAGGAGCCATCTGCTCAGGGCTCGCGTTCCTCCCGCGCGCCGCGACGGCGGTCATACGGGCCAAGTCGCCCAGCCGCTGGAAGGCGAACCGCTGTTGCACCTGGCGGACGCGCAGCACCACCAGCAGCGCCAGCGCAGCCACGAGCAGGCAGACGAGGATGACGACGACGTATGAAAGAAGCAGACGGGAGTTCAGGCTGCGGAACATAGTAGCAAATGGCGAATATACGAATTACGAATCTACGAATCACGAACTCACGAGTTTGTACCCCACCGCCAGCACCGTCTCAATCTCGACGTTGGAGGAACCACCCAACCTCTTACGCAAATGGGCGATGTGGACGTCCACCGTGCGCGTCTCGCCGTAAAAGTCGTAGCCCCAGACCAGGTTCAGCAGTTGCTCGCGGCTGAGGACGATGCCCCGATGCTCGGCCAGCGCCAGCAACAGATCAAACTCCTTGGGGCGCAGTTCCACTATCTGCCCGGCGACGGTGACCTCGGGGCGGGCCGGGTCTATCGTGAGATCGCCCACGTGGACGGGGGCCTGCGGTCGGGCGGCGCGCCGGGTGCGGCGCAGGATGGCCTTGACGCGGGCGACCAGTTCGCGGGGGTTGAAGGGCTTGGTGACGTAGTCGTCGGCCCCCAATTCCAGCCCTACGATCTTGTCCACGTCGTCGTCGCGGGCGGTGAGCATGATGATGGGGAGAGCGGGCGCGGCAGAGCCTGCGCGCACACGACGGCAGACGTCCCAGCCGTCCACCTCGGGCAACATCAGGTCGAGCACCATTACCGCCGGAGGCTGGCGACCGATCATCTCCAGGGCTTTGGCCCCGTCGCTGGCCGATTGCACGCGGAACCCCTCCTGTTCAAGGTACATCCGCGCCAGTTCGATGATGTTGGGCTCGTCGTCCACGACCAAAATCGTCTCTCCCGCCATTGCTCCTCCCGCCTGCAATTGTACCCAATTGCCGCTACAAATCAAGACACCCGACGCCCGGGGCCAGGACCCGTTTTCCGCCCAGACGTAGCGTCAAATGAGCCGGTGGCAGGGACGATGGTCACCCCGCTATGAGTGAGGTTGAAGCCGATTCAGCCTGAGCCGCAAGCAGCACCTTGACGCTGAAGCCTGCGGAGGTATAATATCGGACAGGTAAGACGTGAGAGGCAAGAGGCGAGAATAGACTTGTTGCGGGGAAGCGCGAAAACAACTGCTATCAAGATGCTGAATGCTGACTGACTATCGTGTTCGACAACGAGAATACCTGTTAGAGATCAGCCGTGCCCTCGCGGCGCAACTCAACCTGGACGAGTTGCTGCACAAGGTGCTGGAGGCAGCGATGAATATGCTGGCGGGACAGGCTGGCCTCATCGCCCTGCGTGGCCCTGACGGGAGTTTTGCCATCCAGGCCAGTTGTGGCCTCCCCCAGGCCTTGGCACCCTACTTCGAGCCGTTGCTGACAGACATCCCCGACGACGTTGACCGGAGCCGGTTCCATATTCCAGGCCTGGCAGACAAACTCGGACGGATCGTGTCGGGCCTTGGGCTACACCTGCAACAGGTAGTGGCGCTTCCGATGGTCATCAAGCGAGAATTGATCGGCGTGCTGTACATATTTCGCGCCTACGGAACTCGCTTCACTGCTAACGATCGCCAAGTTCTCGCCAGTTTCGCCGACCATGCCGCCATCGCAGTCCACAACGCGCAACTCTACGAACACCTCTCCCAGGAGAAACACAGGCTCGATGCCATCCTGGAGTACAGCGCCGATGGAGTGTTGATCCTTGATCCAGCCCACCGCATCGTCGTCTTCAACCGTGCGCTGGCACAACTGAGCGGCTGGCCGGCGGCCGAAGCGGTGGGTCATCCTCACGACGAAATCGTCCGCTGGGCACATCTGGAGACAGATCTGGACCTGGGCGACGCGGCTGCCGGCGGCTGGCCGCTGCCGCCAGCCCGACCGCTCTACGTTGAAGGAGATTTGCGCCGGCGCAATGGCGGGGTCGTCAGCGTCGGCATCACCTACGCGCCGCTCTTCGACCGCGAGGGCCGTCTGGTCAACATCATCGCCAGCGTGCGTGACATCACGCGTTTCCGGGAAGCGGATGAGATCAAATCCACCTTCGTCTCCGTGATTTCACACGAACTCAAGACCCCAGTCGCGTTGATCAAGGGTTACGCCGACACACTGCTCCGCAAAGATGCCTGCTGGGACCCGGAGACGATGCGGGAAAGCCTGACCGTTATTTTGGAGGAAGCCGACCGTCTGAATCGATTGATTGACAATCTGCTCGACGCCTCACGACTTCAGGCTGGCGTCCTGCCGTTAGAAATGGATCAGGTGGCGCTGGACGCGCTGGCCGAGCGCGTGGTCAATCGTTTCCGCACCCAGACCCATATTCACGAGATTGTGGTCAATTTCCCTGCGGATTTCCCAGTCATCGAAGGAGACCCAGGCCGGCTGGAGCAGGTTCTAAACAACCTGGTATCTAATGCCATCAAGTACTCTCCCAAAGGCGGTCGTATTATGGTCAGTGGTCAGGCGTTACCCGACGAAGCGCTCGTCACTGTATCTGACCAGGGCGTGGGTATCCCGTTCGAGGAGCAGTCTCGCGTCTTTGAGCGTTTCTATCGCGGGGTACGTGAGCACCACCAGCGCACGCCTGGGGCTGGCCTGGGGCTATATCTGGCCAAAGCCATCGTCGAAGCCCATGGCGGGCACATAAGGGTCGAGAGTGGCCCCATGAAAGGGGCCTCCTTCTCATTTGCCATCCCATACCAACAAATCTTCAAGTGACCAGAGGCCCAGGCAATTGCTTGATGACATTAGTGCGCTCAGTATAAAAAACAGGGCCGGGTCTCACGACCCGGCCCTGCTCATAATACGCTTGCCCGGCTTACTTGCTCTTGACCTTGATGACTTTGAGTTTGGTTTCCTCAGCCTTGGGCAAAGTGAGCGTCAGCACGCCGTTCTCGAAGACAGCCTCAGCCTTGCCCGTTTCCACAGACAGGTTCAGTGTCAGCGTGCGGGAGAACGCGCCGTAAGGCCGCTCCTGGAACAGATACTCGACGTTCTCCAACGGCTGCCGCAACTCGCCCTTGATGGTCAAGGTGTCGCCTTCAATGACGATGTTCACCTCGTCAGGAGTCAATCCCGGCAGTGCCGCGACGATGACGATTTCCCCCGGTGTCGCGTACACGTCCAGTGGAAGCCGGAACGGTCGTTCCCGCGAGTCCCTATCCCAACCCCGTGTCGGGCGGATGAAACTCTCCTTGAAGAGCCGGTCCATCGCATCGCGCAAGGTCACCATCTCGC
>JAUWOI010000219.1 GCA_030612185.1 Anaerolineae bacterium | reverse complement strand
CGTCCTGCCCGACGATCCTATGAGCGAGGCCGGGCGTAAGGCGTTACTCTTCCACTTCGTGCGCATGCTGGAACACGAGCCGGGCACACGGTTGGGGGAGGATATTGAGGAACTGCACGACATGCGCGTCGCCACCCGCCGCATGCGTTCCGCCTTCCGCGTCTTTGCCCCCTACTTTGACCCCAACACCCTCCAGCGCTTCCTCAAGGGATTGCGACGCACCGGCCGTGCCCTGGGCTGCGTGCGCGACCTCGACGTCTTCATGGAAAAGGCCCAGAACTATCTGGCGGCGGAGGAAGTACAGGCGGGGTCACCCCACCCCCACGAGCGCTCGGACCTCGACGCGCTATTGGAGGACTGGCGGGGACAGCGAGAGGCGGCGCGAGCGAAGATGCTGGCCTACCTGGACAGCAAGCAGTACCAGTGTTTCGTGCAGGAATTCGGCCAGTTCCTGGTCACGGAAGGGGCCGGTGCTCTGCCGCCTCCCCCCGGCAGGCCGGTGCCCCAGCAGGTATATCAGGTGGTGCCAGCCCTGATCTACACCCGCTACGAGGTGGTGCGCGGCTACGAGCCGGTGATCGAGAACGCGTCGCTGGAGACACTCCACGCCCTGCGCATTGACTGCAAGCGGTTGCGCTATGCTCTGGAGTTCTTCCGGGAGGTGCTGGGCCCGGAGGTGGAGGAAGTGGTCGAAGAGGTGGTGATTGTGCAGGACCACCTGGGCAATCTGCACGATGCCGACGTAGCCTGCCATCTGCTGATCGGATTCCTGAATCAGTGGAGCAGGCAGGAGTGGCGGGAACGGATCAACATCAGCGGGGTGACGCGCTACCTGGTGGCCAAGCAGAACGACCTGCGTATCCTGGTGGATTCGTTCCCCGAAACGTGGCGCCACTTCAACCGTCCCGAGATGCGCCGGCAACTGGCCCTGGCCGTCTCGGTGCTGTGATAGGCCCCACGAAAGAAGGAGGTTTCGGGTGCTAGAAAAAATAGACCTCAACAAAAAGTTGAGCAAGAAGGAGTATAAGCAGCAATTGCCCAAACTCCAGCGCAGGCTGTACGATCTGGAGACAGCGGCCTGGAAAGCGGGCATCCCCAGCATTATCCTCTTCGAGGGCTGGGACGCGGCAGGCAAGGGCACGACCATCGCCACCTTGACCCAACGCCTCGACCCCCGGGGCTTCAAACTCTATCCCATCCGTGGGGCACGCACCTACGAGAAGATGCATCCCTGGCTGTGGCGCTTCTGGTTGAAGTTGCCCAACTACGGCGAGATGGCCATCTTCGACCGCAGTTGGTACGGCCGGCTGCTGGTCGAACGGGTCGAGGGCCTGACGCCGAAGCGGGAGTGGCGAAAGGCATACCGGGACATCGTGGATTTCGAGCAGACCATCGCCGCCGACGGATACGTCCTGGTCAAGGTCTGGCTGCACATCAGTAAGAAGGAGCAGCGGCGACGCTTCAAACTTCTGGAGAAAGCCCCACTGAAATCCTGGCAGGTAACAGAGGAGGATTGGGAGCACCACCGCAAGTACGACAAGTATCTGCTGGCTGTGGAGGAGATGCTGGAGCGGACGGAGACCGAGTGGGGGCCGTGGACCATTGTCGAAGCCACCAGCCGCTGGTGGGCGCGCGTCAAGGTCCTCAACACCATCATCAACGGACTGGCCGAGCGGCTGGAGGCGGTGGGGGCGTTGCCCGAGGCCCTCGCCGGAGAAGACGAGGATTTCGCCGAAGAGGTAGAACTTGAGGCGGAGGCAGAGGCCGAATTGGCGGAGCCAGAAGCAGGCGCTGCTGAGGAAGGGAAAGGATAGGGTAATCATGTTGGAGACAATTGACCTGAACAAATCCTTGACCAAAGAAGAGTATGCCAGGGACCTGATCCGGTATCAGGTAGCATTGCATGCCCTGGGGTATCAGGTTTACGTGCAGCGGCGGCCGGTGATCATGGTCTACGAGGGGTGGGACGCCGGCGGTAAGGGGGGGAACATCAAGCGGGTGACGGAGAAACTCGACCCACGGGGCTATGTGGTCTACCCCATTGCCGCCCCCAAGGGGGAGGACAAGACCCATCACTACCTGTGGCGCTTCTTGCGGCGGTTGCCGGAGAAGGGACAGATCGCTATCTTCGACCGCAGTTGGTATGGCCGGGTGATGGTGGAGCGGATTGAGGGCTTCTGCACCGAAGAGGAGTGGAAAAGGGCCTACCGCGAGATCAACCACTTCGAGCGCCAGTTGGTGGACTTCGGCACCATCCTCTTCAAGTTCTGGATTCACATCGGCAGAGACGAGCAACTGCGACGTTTTGAGGGCAGGAAAGATATAGACTACAAGGCCTGGAAACTGACTGACGAAGATTGGCGCAATCGAGAAAAGTGGGACCAGTACCAGCAAGCAGTAGATGAGATGCTGCTCAAAACCAGCACCTTGACCGCCCCCTGGACGATAGTCGAAGGAAACTGCAAATGGTACGCCCGCATCAAAGTGCTCAAGACGTTGGTGGACGGACTCAGTCATGAGCTGAACTACACCCCACTTGCCGAGATACCAACGGACACTGAGAAAGGAGGGAAGAAAAAGGGAAAAAAGAAGAAAAAAAGCAAGAAGACAGAGATGACCGAAGCAACGAGCCTATCGGAGACGCCGTTGCCCATGATTGACCAGTTCGAGTACGGCACCATCGTGATTGACGGCCAGACCTACGAGTCAGACGTGATCATTTTCCCTGATGGTGCAGTGGAACGCTGGGAGCACAAGGACGAGCACGTATTGCGCCCCACGGACGTGAAGAAGGTCATCGAGGCCAAGCCGGAAGTGGTGATCATCGGCCTGGGCACTGTGGGCAACGTGAAGATGCGCCCCAAGGCAGAGAAATGTCTCCAGGAGGCGGGGATCGAGGTCATGGTCCACAGAACCAACAAAGCCTGTGAGACCTACAAGGAACTGCGAACCCAGCGCAAGGTGGCGGCCATCCTGCACATCACCTGTTGACAGGGGGCCGACTGGCGGTCTTATTGAAACCGACCGCTCGAACAACAGAAAAGGAGATTCCAATGGCAAAGAAGAAAAAGGACAAGAAGAAGGATAAGGGCAAGAAAAAGGGAAAGAAGAAGGGAAAGTAACCCGACTTCGGCCACGCGCTGACCAGACAATCAGGGAGAGCGCTATCACACAAGCGCACGTGAAGCGTGAAACGTGAGAATGAGTCAAACGCTGATGTTTCATCACGTTTCACGCATCACGCCTGCCACAGCGGTGACGCTCTCTCCCGATTCTTATGTGTGTCTGATATCGGAGGATCACTCGGAGGATCACAATGTACCTTATCTTGCTTGGCCCGCCCGGCGCCGGAAAAGGCACCCAGGCGGAGCGATTGGAGAAAGAACTGCATCTGCCGCACGTAGCCAGCGGCGACCTGTTCCGTGAGAACTTGAAGAACGAGACGGAACTCGGTCTACTGGCCAAGGGATACATGGACAAGGGCAATCTGGTGCCCGACGACGTGACCATCGCCATGGTGCAGGAACGACTACAACGGCCCGATTGTGACCAGGGCGCTATCCTCGACGGCTTCCCCCGTACCCAACCCCAGGCTCAAAGCCTGGACAGGCTGCTCGCCGATATGGGGCGGAGGTTGGACGGTGTGCTTTACATCGCCGTCCCTGATGAAGAGTTGGTGAGCCGTCTGTCAGGCCGCTGGATCTGCCGCCGGTGCCAGACGCCCTATCACACCATCTTCAGCCCGCCAGCCAAGAAAGGAGTATGCGACGGTTGCGGTGGGGAGTTATACCAGCGGGATGACGACAAGCCAGAGACGGTGCGAGCGCGCCTCAAGGTCTATCACCAGCAAACGTCGCCCCTCATTGACCACTACCGCCAGGCAGGCCTGCTGGTGGAGACGGACGGGGCAGGGGACATAGACACCGTCAGCGCAGCCCTGCTGGCGGCAGCCCGCAACCTGGCGAAGTAGGACGTGGGACAAGTTGGCAACTTGTCCTACGCTCCCTGGAGGGAGGTGACGTGGATGAAACCGAAAATCGAGGCCACGACCTATGGCTCGATCACCATTGACGGTCTAGAGATCAGAAACGACGTCATCCTGTGCCTAGACGGCTCGGTCAAGAAGCGCAGGAAGAAACTGTCCAAGAGAATCTACGGCACCTCTCATACCATTTCACTGGACGAGGCCAGGTACGTGTACGAAAAGGGGGCGGAACTGTTCATCATTGGAACAGGACAGTATGACCTGGTGTGCCTTTCGGAAGAGGCCCAGGCATACTTGCAGAAGCACAACTGCCAGACGAAACTGGCAGCCACGCCCGACGCCATCCGCTTATGGAACAAGGCCCAGGGCAGGGTCATCGGGCTGTTCCACGTGACCTGCTAATGGCATGGCGCAGCAAGTCCGGACGAACACGCCGAGTATGTCCATCGCTGGGCGAGGTCGGTATGGGAGACGTGGAGCGCCCATCACGAGTGGGTCCGCCAGTGGCTGAGAGAGAAATGATAAGCAATCACTTTCCCCGTCGTCGAAGTCGTCGAAGCCTGAACCACGAAGCGCTCTTAAGGCTGAGCCTGGCAATCCTGGTGGCCTTGGCGTTCAGCGGTTGTGTCTCACCCACACCGACGACTGCCCCCCCAATGGGAGGGAAAGAGGGGAAGGCTTCCCACCAGGAGTTGGCCTATCACTACGCGCCGGTTATCCACCAGGGTGTCGCCTCGGACCAGGATTTCATCACCGCCGTGGATTTCGACGGCGACTGGGTCGGCAACAACAACTGGGAAAACCAGCCCACGGGCGACCTCTCGGCCTACGTCTACTATTCGGTGGTGGAGACGGAGACGCACTGGTTCCTTTTCTACGCCCTCTTTCACCCCCGCGACTACACCCGCGACCCGTGCGAGGAATCGGAAGGCTGCCACGAGAACGACATGGAGTCCATTCAAGTTGTCGTCGCCAAAGACGGCACCCCGTATGGTCGCTTGCAGGTAGTTGAGACACTGGCCCATAGCCACATCTACCTCTACACCGCAGATCGGTCGGTGGAAGAGAACTTTCTTATGGTCGTAGGGACGGTTCGGCTGGAAGGGAATCACCCCATCGTGTACGTGGAGACGTATGGTCACGGCATCTACGCCAACCGTAAGATCCTTGTGCCACACGTCGTCGTCTATCGCGTGGGAGAGCGGGCCGAGGTACCGGAGAGCCTCAAAGACGACGACGTATCGTACCAACTTGTCCCCATCTACGAGACCCTCTGGGCACACCGGGAAAAGATTGGCCCGGGACAGGCTTTCGACAAACCTTTCGACTACCGGGGCCACATTTTGCCGGCGGCTATTGACGGCGACGATTACGGCACGGACAAGGCCAACACCCCCTGGGGTTACAACCAGGAGACCGGCGATACGCTGTTGCGGGGAGACTTTTTCCTGGACCCGGCCAGGGCGTTGGCCTATCACGCCAGTTTCAGCGGCGATTTCTCACTGACGTATCTTTCCAATGCCTACCAGGTCGATCTTGGCCTGAATACAACGCCATGATCCAAATAGCCAAATCGCTCACCCTATAGCAGTTTCTATAATCCGAAAAAAGCGAGGCCCCGATTATGGTCGATCACCCAGGCACACGCCCGCCACAGGCAAATAGAGACCCGGCCGAACTGGCTCTGGCCGCCTGCTACGCGCCGCGCATCTTCTTGGATCAAGAAGAGCCGTTCTTACCCCTGGTGGTGGGGTATACGATCTTCCACGCCGATGGCTACTCCCCCTCCTTCCCTCGATGTATTGGCCTTACGCCTCGCGGCCGCCAACCGGCCGCCTTGGCTATCGAATATGCCATCTGGTGGGATTGGGACATTACCCACCTCTACGAGTTGGAGCATGTCTGGACCTTCGTCGGCACTGAGGGGGACGTCGTGTGCAGCGAAGCGAGCTGGCACGCTGACTTCCAGGGGTTGAGACAGTGGCATAACTACGGCCACACCCCGCTCCACGATGGAACACATCCTGTCGCCTATGTTCAGCCGGGCAAGCACGGCTTTACAGCGAGTGTGCACATGTTCCAAATCATAGCTAACTACGTGCGCGAGTGCTGCAATGAAGACGCTGGCGCCGACGGCTTACTGGTGACCGGCATCTTTGAAGACGATCTGGCTGCGCTCAAGACGGAAGAAAACAATGCCCTCATTCAAGCTTATTTGAAGTCGCGTGCCTTTGAACCCGCCTTCGAGTGGAACAAGGTTTTCGACGTCACCGCTGACCTCTTGATCCCCTGGCTCATGCTAGGTGGGTGGATTCCGCAACGAATTGATTATTTACTGACCCGCCTCAAGGCAGGCGAAGGCACCACTTATCCGCTTTCTATCCGCCACGCAGATCGACGTGCTGGTGTATGAATTGTATGGGTGGGAGGGAGTAGCCGTACGCAGATTGCGCTCAAGGCATTGAGGAGGAGCCAGTGAGAGAAAACCCCCTGATCATCTTATGGCTTGATAACCTGGGCCTTTTCTACCCGCTTATCAGTGAGTTGGGACTGACCAACATCGCTGCTGCTTTCGAGGGCGGCACTGCCGTTCGCCACCTGATCAGCGCTGTGCCCTCGGTCACCGAGTCGGCCGAAGTGGTGGTCAAGGCAGGCTGCGGCCTTGATATGCTGCCGGTGCTGGGCGAGGTGACGTTCGATCGGACCACCCAGCGCCACTTCAACCTGAAACAGACGGATTTCGACCGGGAAACCGGGACACTCACCCCGGTCGAGGGAGCGCCCAGGCTGGCGGACTTCGTGAGCCCGGCGCTGGCCGAGCGGCTCATCCCCAACCTGGGCTTCACCACCTGCCAGATCGGCTGGAAACTGGGGCAGGTGGGCGGTGGCCGGGTGATCTCGTTGGAGAGCGAGGAGGCAATACGGTTGGAGTCCACGGCCTCTTATGACATCATCCCCTTGAGAATCCAGGCCCTCTTGCAGGCCATGCAGAACTACGAGGCAGACCTGTATCTCCTGAACATCTCCGGCGACAGCATCGTGCACGACGAGGGGTTGGCCGGGCAGACGTCGTTTATGAAGAGGCTGGACGAAGAGTTCCCGGTTTTGATCGAAGGGCTCGCTGCGCAGGCCAAAGACCCCACGTTCATCATGTTCTCCGACCACGGCCCCAGGCCCGCCCAGGGTCACTTCAAGCCTGAGGAGTTTCTTGCTGGTGTCGAGGGGCTGATCTTTGCCGGCGAGG
>JAUWOI010000450.1 GCA_030612185.1 Anaerolineae bacterium | reverse complement strand
GAGCAGCGTCACGGTGGGCAACATAGTGAACATCGTCTTCGAAGCCTGGCCCGATGAACCCTTTACCGGGGAGGTCGTCCGCGTGGACCCGGTGCTGGTGACGGTGGACAGGACGCCAGCCGTTCAGTCCTGGGCGAGGGTAGGCCTGAGTGACCAACAAGAAGTCAACCTGATTTCCGGTATGACTGCCGAAGTCGAGGTCGTCGCCGCCGAGACCAGAAACGCGCTGCTTGTGCCGGTGGAGGCGCTGCGGGAGATGTCGTCAGGTCAGTATGCGGTCTTTGTCGTCGGCCCCGATGGGGAACTGGAAGCGCGCTCGGTCGTGGTGGGGTTGATGGATTACACCAACGCCGAGATTCTCGACGGGCTGGAACTCGGAGAGGTCGTGAGCGTGGGGGAGACGCAATGATGGAACGCAGATTCACGCGGATTCTCGCAGATTGTGTGCAGATAAACCAGAAAACCAGCGTGCATCAGCGTTAGTCTGCGCCCTGGTGGGATACAGTTGGAGGGGTTATGTTTCGTAGAAAAGGTTTTTGGATCAGTCTGATCATTGTACTTGCACTTGCTGCTGGCGGCGGGTATGCTTACTACATCTACGTTTATTTGCCGAGCCAGACAACAGTTGAGCAGACCATTGTCACTGCCCAAGTACATCAGGGCGATCTGGTTATCTCTGTCAGTGGGTCTGGCACGTTGAATCCGGCGTCTGAGATTGAACTTGGTTTCCAGAGCGGAGGTTATCTGGACGAGGTGTTGGTGGAGGTTGGCGCTCAAGTCCAGGAAGGTGACCTGTTGGCCCGGCTGGAGACAGGCGATCTAGAATTGGCCGTGGCCGAGGCCGACATCAAGGCCCGTCTGGCTCAACTCGACCTGGACGACACGCTTGAAGGGCTTACAGATGCTGAGACAGCAGACGCCCGCGCTGCCGTGCGGAACGCCCAGTCTTCGTTGACGGTCGCCCGGTACGCCTACGACACCGCCCTCAACTCCGATCTCGATGCTGCCGTGCGCGCCCGCAACATCGAATATCAGTGGTACACCGAGCAATACTGGGAGGCAGAGGAACGGTTCGAAGATGGCAAGATCAGCCAGGAGGATTTCGACGAGGCATGGGACGAGAGAGGCTCGACTGAAGGACGGTTGGGTGACGTCGCGCAGCAAGCAAAGATGGAGGAACTGGATGCTTGGAATAAGGTGGACCAGTCCCAGAACAGGGTCTACCAGGCGCAGGAGAATCTGGAGTTACTGCAGAGCGGCCCTACCACGGATACCGTGATGCGGGCTGAACTGAAGGCGGACCAGGCAGCACTGGCCCTCGACGACGCGCGCGCCGATTTGGAAGCGGTGGAACTGCGCGCGCCTTTCTCCGGCACTGTGGTGGAGGTGACGGCGATGCCCGGCGAGTACGTCGGCACAGCCTCTTTCATCACTCTGGCCGACCTGGAAGAGCCACTGCTGTGCTTCTGGGTGGAGGAATCGGACATGAGCGGTGTGGCGGTGGGGAATCGGGTGGAGATCATCTTTGAGGCCCTGCCCGACGACACGTTCACCGGTGAGGTCATCCGCGTGGATCCGGCGCTGGTGACGGTGGACAGCACGCTGGCCGTCCAGGCCTGGGCGAGTGTAGACCTCGCTTCCCACCCGGCCAATCTGCTCGGCGGTATGAACGCGGAAGTCGAAGTCATCTCTGCCGAGTCCCAGAATACGCTGCTCGTGCCGCTGCAAGCGTTGCGCGAATTGGGGCCAGACCAGTATGCCGTCTTTGTGGTCCAACCAGACGGCGAGATGGTGTTGCGCCCGGTCGAGGTGGGGTTGATGGACTTTGTGAACGCTGAGATCATCTCTGGCTTAGAGATTGGTGAGGTTGTCAGCATGGGCGTGGAAGAAAGCATAGAGACAGACGTGCCTGAGCAGGAAATGATGCCACCCGGTGGCCCAGGGATGCGGATGTTTGGCGGCTAACGCGGGACGTGACGTAATACGTGAGAGGAACAGCATGACTGAGAACCTGATTGAGATTGAGGATCTGACCAAAGTCTATGGTACCGGAGAGATAGCCGTTCACGCGCTGCGGGGCGTGAGCACAGCCGTCGAAAGGGGCGAGTTTGTCGCCATCATGGGGCCCTCCGGCTCGGGCAAGTCCCCGCTGATGAACATCCTGGGCTGCCTGGACCGGCCCACCGACGGAACCTACGTGCTGGATGGGGAGGACGTGAGCCGGTTGAGCAAGAACGATCTGGCCGGCGTCCGCAACCGCAAGATCGGCTTCGTCTTCCAGTCGTATAACCTGCTGCCCCGGTTGAGCGCGGCCAAGAACGTGCTACTGCCCCTGCTGTACAAAGGCGACAACCCACTGAGCGACAGGGAATGTTACGAACGCGCTGTCGCCGCGCTCGAGTCGGTGGGGCTGGGCGACCGGGTGCACCACCGGCCTAACGAACTCTCTGGCGGGCAGCAACAGCGGGTGGCCATCATCGCCAGGGCGCTGGTCAACACTCCGTCCATCATCCTGGCCGACGAGCCGACCGGCAACCTGGACACCCAGTCCAGCGAGGAGATCCTGGAACTTTTGCACCAACTGCACGACCGGGGCACGACCATCGTGATGGTGACGCACGAGCCCGGCATCGCCGATCACGCGGGGCGAATCATATATCTCCGCGACGGGCAGATATCCTCCGACAAGCAGAACGGAGCGGGGAGGAAGAGGAGAAAGATATGAGCCTGTGGCGGACGTTCAAGGTAGCCTGGGAGGGGTTGACCCTCAACAAAGTGCGTTCGTTTCTGACGACCCTGGGTGTTATCATCGGCGTGGGGGCCGTCATCGTGATGATGGCGGTCAGTGCAGGGGCCGAGGCGGAGATCGCCGACCAGATCAACGCGCTGGGCGCCAATCTGGTTATGGTGATGCCCGCGTTCAGCCGGGGCGGTTTCGGCCCTGGTATGGGCGCCGGCGCCGGGAGACCGCCAGGCCTCACTTACGACGACATCAACGCCATCGCCCAAAACGTGACCGGCATCAACGGCGTCTCGGCAGAGCAAACTACGAACCAAATCGTAAAGGCTGGCAGTACGACGTTGGAGGACATTTCGATCGTTGGCACGACCGCTGGTTTCCCTGACGTGCGCGATTACCGCGTGGCGGGGGGCCGCTTTCTGACCGACGAGGACAATGACCGGGTCAATAAGGTCGTCGTGTTGGGGTACGACATCGCTCAAGAACTTTTTGGCGACCAGGGTGTGGTGGGACAATCGATCAAGATCGGCTCGACCAAGTTCACCGTCGTCGGCGTGATGGGAGAGAAGGGCGTGGTCGGCAACACCGACTATGACGGGCGGGTGTATATCCCCATCACCGTCGTTTTCAAAAAGTTCACCAACGCACGGTTCGGTGGCGACGTGGTGCGCACTATCTACGTCTCTGCCGAGAGCAAGGAAGTGATGGAGGATGTGATGTCGCAGGTGACGACCGTGCTGATCCGGCAGCACGACGCGGACCCGGCGTCGCCCGGCTTTAGCCTGATGACGCAGGACAGCATCATTGATACGGCGGCGTCAACGACCGAGGCATTCCGCGACCTGCTGGCCTGGGTAGCGGGGATCTCGCTGGTGGTAGGTGGCATCGGCATCATGAACATCATGCTGGTCAGCGTGACCGAGCGGACGCGGGAGATCGGCCTGCGGCAGGCGCTTGGCGCGCGCCCCCGCGACGTGCGGCTGCAGTTCCTGCTAGAGGCAGTGATGTTGAGCCTGATCGGTGGGCTGGTGGGTGTTCTGGCTGGCGTTGGAGGTTCTTATGCCTTCAACGAGCTGGGAACGATGCGCGCCGAAGTGGTGACGGCTTCTATCCCGCTGGCTTTTGGCGCGGCGGCGGTGATCGGTATCTTTTTCGGCTACTACCCGGCCACCAAGGCGGCGCAGTTGGATCCGATTGAGGCGTTGAGGCGGGAGTGAGCAAGTGGGCAAGTGGGCAAGTGTGCAAGTGCACTACTGGGCAAGAAGAGTAGTTGATAAGGAGAATACATGACTAGTACA
>JAUWOI010000570.1 GCA_030612185.1 Anaerolineae bacterium | reverse complement strand
GGATGAGCAGGATAGAGAGCGACGCACGGACTTTCACGGTGACTCTTTCCAGTTCTTCATGCAGAGGCCGCCGATGCGGCTGAAGTGGGCTATGTTGCCAGTCACGAGCACGAGACCATAGGTGAGGGCGGTGGCAGCGATCAAGATGTCGGCATCCGATATGAGTTGGCCTTGTTGTCTGAGGTAGGCGTAGATTTCGGCTGCTCGGACGACGACGGGGTCTGTGAGGGGCAATACATTAGTGGCTACATTATACCTTCTGATGCCGCTCTCGTCAAACGCCTACGGTGTGAACAACTTCCCCGCCAGCGGGGATGGTCCAGGGCTCGGTCATCTCGCGGACGATGACGCGGTGCTCGACAGAATGGGAGGCTGTCAAACGACAATGACTTTGACAGGTAGGGCAGCAGCCTTTATAATGGCCATACCATGCCTGAGTTACCCGAGGTCGAGACGGTGGCCCGAGGGCTGCGAGCATCTCTGGTGGAACGCACCATCACCGGGGTGGAGGTGCGCTGGGCGCGTAGCATCATCCCGTCCAGCCCGACCATCTTTGCCCGTCGTCTCACGGGCCAGACGGTCACTGGCGTGGGACGGCGGGGGAAGTGGGTGGTGATAACACTGAGCGGCGGTGACACATTGCTGGCACATCTGCGCATGACCGGGCAACTGTTGCTGGGGCCGGGAGAGTTTCCTGACGACCGGCACGTCCGCGTGCTATTTTTCCTCGATGACGGGCGGTGCCTACGCTTCTCAGACACGCGCAAGTTTGGGCGGTTGCACCTGATAGACGATCCCGCTGGCGTGTTAGGTGGGTTGGGCCCCGAGCCGTTGGCGGACGACTTCACGGCAGCGCGGCTGAGGGAGATGCTGGCACATCGGCGCGGACGTGTCAAGCCATTACTGCTCAACCAGCGCTTCCTGGCCGGCCTGGGCAACATCTACACCGACGAGGCGCTGTGGCGGGCACGCATCCATCCACTGCGCCAGGCCAATAGTCTCACCCCCACTGATGTGCGACGGCTACATCGTGCCATCCGGGCTGTGCTGCGGGCGGCCATCGCCGCTGGCGGCACTACGCTACCGGATGCGGCCTACCAGCAGGCGGACGGCCGGTCGGGTGAGTTCGCCGACCGGCTGGCGGTCTACGGGCGGGCGGGGCAATCCTGCCCGCGCTGTGGCACGACTATCGAGCGTATCAGGGTGAGTCAGCGCGGCACGCACTTCTGCCCGCGCTGCCAGCCCTTGCCGGACGGCAAATTTTAAGGTTACAGGTACGTTTTACCTATTGACAGCGGGGAAAATCTGGCGTACAATGAAGACGAAAGCACGAGAGTTGGGTCAGCCGTCCCGGAGCCTCCTGGCGTCGCCTCAATAAGAGCGCATCTCGGTCACTGTTGATCGAGAGCGATGGCCAGACGGGGCAACCGTCCAAAAGAGGCGAATGCGCCAGGGAAAGGCACGGGGCGATTGGGAGCAGCGGCCTGGTACCAGTGGCCGCTGCTCTACTTATCTATCTGTAAAGACGCGGCCAGGAAGTCAGCCACCAATGTGGCCGCCTCGGCCTCGTGCCCGGCGAGGAAATGATCCGTCTGAGAGATGAGGTACAGCGTTTTGGGTGGACTCAACCGCGCCACGTACTCGCGCAGTGCGTCAGCCGGTGCCCAGGGGTCATGCTCGCCGGCGATGAAAAACTTGGGCCGCTGGTCGGCGTCGAGGAAGGGGTCAGCGTAGTGCCGCTCGACTAACGCGATGCCGACCAGTTGACCTACGCGAAGGTCATGGGCGGCGTGGCGTAACCCCACTCCCGCGCCGAAGGAGTAGCCCACGACCGCCAGCCTGCCCGCGTCCACCTCCGCCTGAGCGCACAGGAAATCCACCGCGCCGGCCACGTCGTCCATCTCGCCGCGTCCCTCGTCGAAAGAGCCTGCGCTGCGGCCTGCGCCCCGAAAATTGAAGCGCAGCGCCACCCAGCACCGCGCCGCCAACGCGCGGCACACAGCCACGACGATGGTATTGTCCATCCTGCCGCCCATCAGTGGGTGGGGATGGCAGACGACGGAGGCTGGAAAGGGGCCAGAGCCATCCGGAAGGTGCAGGACGCCCTCCAGCAACGAGCCGCCGCCAGCGGCGGGGAAGGTCACGGCAGCGGTGCGCGCGTGCACGTCACAACACCTCGCACCTATCCTCCGCCCACCGGCGGGAAGACGCCCACCTTGTCCCCGTCACTGAGCGCGTGTTCCTCTCCCCGCACGATGCCATTGACGAAGATGACCTTCACCTCGTCGGCTGGCAGGCGCAGGTGCTCGATCAATTGTCCCACGGTTACCCCATCTGGCAGTTCCACCGGCATCGCTTCACCGATCCCCAGGTGGGGGTAATGGCGGCGTAGAGTGGCGAAAAGTCTGACATGGGCGGTGATCATCTATACATTCTCCTAATCCAGTCATACATCTCGTTGTGTTAAGCTAAAAGGTGTCGCCTTTTGGAGTACTAATTTGAGAAGTGTGGTAGAGTAGGGATGGCAGTAGCAGTAGGCGCTGTGGGAAGAGTGGGCAGCGCAGTTTGCTGTCCACGAATCTTCCCACAGCGCAGC
>JAUWOI010000370.1 GCA_030612185.1 Anaerolineae bacterium | reverse complement strand
CAAAGAAAGGAGGCGTGGAAACGCATATTATCATTTGACCGAACGATGGGGCTTCACTCAGCTTATCATTTGACTTGACAGGCCCCACCCATCACTGCTGGCTGATGGCTAACTGCCAACTGCTGCTGGCTAATGGCTAATCCTCCGCTCCAACCGTTCCAAACGGTGACGCAGTTCGGCCAGAGCAACATCGCGGCGCATCCCCGTGGGCCAGTTCTCGACCTGCGCCAGTGCTGCCCGCGTCCAATCGGCGGCCAGCGCGAGGTTCCCCACGTGCCACTCGAAGTACTTGGCCAGTTCGACGTGGGCCAGCACGTCGTCTCTCGTTTCCAGCGCGAGTTGCTGCCAGTAGCCGAACGCTTCGTGGCGGCGGTCGGCTTGCTTGAGGGAGTATGCCAGGGCGCGCAGTGCCTTGGCGTACAGGTCGGGAGCGAGGTGGACGCCGAGGGCTGGCCCTGGATGCAGTCGAAGGGCCGCGCGGTAGGCCCGTTCCGCCTCGGCAAGCCGGCCATCGGCCTCGTACCAGCGACCCAGGCCATAGAACTCCGCGCCGCTGAGCATTCCATCGGCCCAGGGGTTGGCGAAGGCCCGGCACAGCCGCGTGGCCAGCGTGACCAGGCTGAGGATATCCACCGCGTTGTGGTAGAGCACGCGCTTCATCTCGCGGGCGTCGCCTGTGCGCAGGTAGTCACGGTAGAGGTAAGGGATAACACCGCCTGGCACGTCATCCTGCTCGCGCGTCACGCTCAGTACTTCTCGCTCAAGCGTACCCAGCGCGCACGACGGCAGATGATAGTGCCACAGCCTCCGCGCAGGGTGCAGCAGGTCGAGGTGGGGCATTCCCGCCGTCGGTGGTGGGGCGCGCGCCAGGATGAAGCGGTTTTCGAGGATTGGCACGTCGAAGGCGCGGCCGTTGAACGATACCAGGGCCTCGAATTCCGGCAGGCGCTCCGCCAGTGCCTCGACCATCGCCAGTTCGTCGCCGGGGTCGCGCAGGAAGTATTGGCACAAGTGGAAGCCTCCCTCGGCGAAGAAGCCAAGTCCGACGACGAAGGCCATCGTGCCGGTGCCACCGGAAAGCCCGGTCGTCTCCGTATCAAGAAAGCAGACCCGCCGCAGGTCCACGCTGGCCAGTGCGGCATCTCGTGCGATTTGAGCGATAGTCTCAGGAGGCAGGCCCAGGAAGGCGGAGAGTGGCAGGTTGCCGTGGAGGTGGTCGGGCGGATAGGTCTCCTCGACGACGAAGCACTGCCCGTGATAGGTCGTGTAGAAGTGGCCGGGCACCAGATCTTCGATGGCGACATGGCGACGGGTGGGGGCTTCCCCCCTGTAGGGGGGATTGAGGGGGTGCGTCGCTAGTTTGTGCACACCCCGCACCACTCCCAGTTCGCGCAGCCGTCGTCGCAGGTCTTTGGACATCGCTCAGTAGACGATCACAGGGGTGCCGCCCTCGTGCACACGCAGGTGCTTCTTATCGTATGGCACGACGGGTGGGGTCCAACGGAAGAGCCATTTGGCTGCCTCGGGAGATACGTTGACGCAGCCGTGGCTGCGGGGGCGGCCATAATCGTTGTGCCAATAGGTGCCGTGGATGGCGATCGCGCCCCAGAAGTAGGAGTCGAAGGAGACACCCGGCAGGTCAAAGTCCTCGCCCCTCATGTGGCGCGAAGGGGATTTGAATATGATGTGATGATGCCCTCGCGGGGTGGCGCGGTTGCCACCTACACCGCCGGAGATGTGTGTGGTCAGCACCGGCTCGTCGTCCTCGAAGGCCACAAGTTGTTGATCGGCGAGCGAGATTTCGATGCTCTTATCGCGGACGTGAGGCGAGATCGGCATCAGGTTCTCGGGGTGGATGAGGCGCACATGTTCGGCGGGGGCGTACTGACGCCGCCCAGGGGCCAGGTTGTCGCGCAGCCGGTACCACAGCCGGTGGTCTGTGCCCCACACCGGTTCGACGATGCGGTAGACTGAACTGTAACGCAGGCGGTAGACGCGGTAGGCGTTGGGCGACGGGGCGTAGCGGGCGTCGGTGTAGGGGACGCTGATCTCTCCCCACAGTCCCTCGGGGGGGATGTGCTGCAGCGGCGTGTTGATGTGCACCTCGACCGGCTGGACGTAGGAGGAGTAGATGTAGCCGCCGATAACGCGGAGCCATACGGGGTTGTGCGGGTTGCGGCCCTCTGCTTCGATCTCCTCAAAGTAGGCGATGACGTCGTCGCGCCAGTGGGGGCGCACCGTGGTGGCACGGTGATTGGGTTCCGTGCGCACCCAGACCGACCACTCAGCGACCCGCCCCAGCCGAACCTGCTCGCGTGCAGTTTGCTCACGGGGAGGTAGCGGCACGTGGGGGGGCGCTGGCAGGAAAGCGGCTCTTGCCAGCGCAGCCCCGCTCAGTTTGAGGAATTCCCGGCGCGTCAGACTCGTCACGTACACTCCCTTCACGTTCTCAAATTATACCAGGCGTATCCCTGGGGGCAAGGCGCGACTGCGCGAGATATAGTTCAGACCTTTGGGGAATTACATTCCCGTCCGTCTTGCCAGTTGCCTTCAGTACGGGTGAGGCGGAGGGGGCGGGTTCCTACCGGCGGGTGACCAGTCGGCGGACTCTGGCTCGCCAGGACAGGTCGCGGATGGCGCGAGCGGCCTGTCGAGCAACGTGGAGGCTTCCGGGACGGGGGCTGTAGGTCGTGGCGTGGTATTCGGCCAGCAACCGTTGGGCAGGATCCATAGCCGCAGGGAGCAGATGGGCCAAGGCTGCCACTTGTTCGGCTGGTGTGTCGGCGGGGTCAGGGGGGGCGTTCAGGCGGACCAGTGCGTGGTTGAGTTCCAGGTACGCACGCTCCAGAGGAGCCAGGGCGACGCGGCGTGCCCAACGACGCAGGGCGGAGGGGGGCTGCAGACCAAGACGACGCAGCCCTCCTTCCAGTAGGACAGGGAGAGGCGCTAGGCCATGCCGGCGGCGTCTGCGCCAAATGAGGGAGAGCAGGATCAGGGCCAGAATCACGGCATAGGTGGCCGTGGTCTTCGCGGTGTTGGGCGAGGCTTCGTAGGAGAGGTCCAGTTCGGCATCCTCGACTCCTTCCAGACGGTCGTCCAGGCGACCCTCAATGTCCCCACCAGGTGGCAGGGTGGAGCCTGCCGCAGTAGCGGGCTGGCTCTCGCCCAGGCGGCGCTGGATAGGGAGTTGAGAAGCGGTGGGCTCAAATTCAACCCATCCCAGACCAGGGAAGTAGACTTCTGGCCAGGCATGGGTATCGCGCTGGCGCACCAGGTAGATGTCACCCTCGCTCTCATCATCCTGGCGTTCGCCCTGGGCAAAACCAACGGCCAGGCGAGCCGGGATGCCCAGCGAGCGCAGCAAGATGACCTCGGTGGAGGCATAGTAGCTGCAAAAGCCCTGGCGCAGGTCAAAGAGGAACCAGTCCAAGGGTTCTTGATCGGAGGGTGGGGTGGGGATGGTCTCGCTATACTGGATGTGAGTGTGCAGGTAGGCGGTGACGGCGGCGACGATGTCGTAGGGGTTGTCCATGCCAGAGGCGATCTGGTGGGCCAGTTGCAGGGTGCGGGTAGTAACGGTAGAAGGAATTTGCAGATAGCGGTCGGTGACCCACAGGGGGTAGTCGGCGCTGGCCGCGCGCAGTTGAGCGATAGTGGCGGTGCTGAGGGAAGATCGGGCCTGATAGGTTTCACCAGCGCGCAGGGGCTTGGCGGCGTGCAAAGCCGCCAGGTCGGCGGTGCCATCGGGATTGTAGGCCAGGTTCGCCTGGGCCGGGCGGCTGACCCATATAGGATGGGGGGGCGTGTATAGGGTTGCGATGGGGATGGCCAGGTTAAAGGCGAAGGTGGCCGTCCAGCGCTCCTCTGCTTCAGGGAAGGTCAGGCCGAAGTGGGTGGGAGTGACGGGCTGTGTGATAGAGAAGGTACTGGTCCATCGGGCGTCGGCGTAGCGGTCGTATACACGGGCGCGCCAGTAGTAGCGGACGTTCCCAGCGGGGCGGGGCGGTGCCTCGACAGTCATGATGGAGGTGTCGGAGAGTTTGCTCCCGCGGCCCAGGGAAAGGTGCTCGCCATAGTACTCGTAGTGGACCAGGCCAACGGTGCGGCGCAGAGGTGCGAAGGCTTTGCTCAGGCGGTCGCGTACAGTGGTCCAGGGCTGGGTAGCGTTCTGCCAGACTTCCTCGGCAGAGGGTAAAACATCGGCCAGGGCAGGTATGCTCCAGGCTACCAGGACGAGCAAGGCGGTGACCAGCAGGGTGATGCGGGTCATGTCAAAGCCGATGTAGAGGGGCAGGCGGACGCGAGTCTGCTTCCAGCGGGCATAGTGATGCAGGTAGGTCAGGCGAGCCAGAAGCAGGATGCTGGAGAAAATGTAGCCGCCCAGGAACCAGACGCGGGAGGGCACGAAGGGGTCGTAGATTTGGATGATGAGCAGCGTGAGGCCAGCAGGGAGGATGACTCTCCAGGGGTGGGCGTAGCGAGTGAGATTGTAGCCGGCGTGCACGCCTAGTGTCCAGAAGAGGCTGGCCATCAGGAATAGGAAGAGCAAAGGGTCCTGCACGGCCTCCTGCCGTGCCAGTTGGCTAAGGGCGATGATCAGGCGACCGGCCAGGCTGATCAGCCGTTCGGTCCACAGGATGCCGGGGCCCAGCGTGAGGCCGAGATGCCAGGGGACAGCGAACAGGCCGTAGGCCAGGGCAAAGGCGGCGGCCTGGCGCGGGGAGAAGATACTCTGGCCCAGGGCCAGGCCGGCCAGCACCCCCAGGCTGGCCAGAAGCGAGACCAGGTTCAGGTGGTCGGTCCAGTTGGTAGCGATCAGGCGGGCGGCGGTGGTAGATATAGCAGCCAACAGCAGAAGGGCGGCGAGTTGGTCCCACCAGCGGGGAGGGGATGTGGGAGTGTCGGAGTGTGGGAGTGTGGGGGTGTGGGGGTGTGGGGGTGTGGG
>JAUWOI010000508.1 GCA_030612185.1 Anaerolineae bacterium | reverse complement strand
CTATGTCCTATGTTCTACGTCCGATGTTCTACGTCCTATGTCTTATGTCCGATGTCCTATGTCCTACGTCCGACGTCGGACTTCGGACCTCGGACTTTGGACCCTCCCTCCAGGTAGCGGATGAAGCCTCCAATCAGGCTTTTTGTCTTCGTCGCTTGGGTGTAGATTGGATCGAACTCTTGTTGGGTGATGTAATTCTGATCCAGGGCGATGTAGAGTTGGGATTGGAGTTCCGTGGCCGAGCGACGGGCGTAGCCGAGGAAGTTGATGAACTGCGCATCGGTTCTGGCGTCAAATCCTTCCGCAATGTTTGACATCACCGAGATGGCCGAGCCCTGGATTTGGTCGCGCAGCCGGTAGTCCCTGGCAAACGCGCCCCGCGTTGATACGCGGTAGACCATTCGAGTCAACTCTCGTGCTTCTTGCCACGCCTGGATGTCCTCAAACCGTTTGATCGCCGTCATTACGTCTTCCGTTCTACGTTCTACGTCCTACGTCCTACGTCCTATGTCCCACGTCCTATGTCCCACGTCCTATGTCCGACGTCGGACTTCGGACTTCGGACTTCGGACTTACGACTTCCTCCCCAGTTTCTCCAGCATATCCTTCACCATCCCCGCCAGGTCGTACTGCGGTTCCCAACCCCACTCCTCCCGCGCGGCGCTGTCGTTTATGGTGCAGGGCCAGGAATCGGCGATAGCCTGCCGGAAGTCTGGTTTGTACTCGCAGACGAACTCCGGGATGTGTTTCTTGATCTCCGCCGCCAGTTCGGCGGGGCAGAAACTCATGGCCGCCAGGTTGAAATCAGCGTGGTGTTTGAGCCTGGAAAGGTCGGCCTCCATCAGGTCCAGGGTAGCCTTGATACAATCGGGCATGTACATCATCGGCAAAACTGTGTCCTCCCGCAGGAAGCAGGTGTACCGCTTGTGTTTGAGCGCCTCGTAGAAGATCTCCACCGCGTAGTCGGTGGTGCCGCCGCCGGGCGGGGTCTCGCTGCTGATGATGCCCGGATAGCGGACGCCGCGCACGTCCAGGCCGAAGCGCTGGAAGTAGTAGTCGCATAACAATTCCCCCGCCACCTTGGTGACGCCGTACATCGTCGTTGGCCGCAGAACTGTCTCCTGGGGCGTGTTGTCCCTGGGGGTCTCCGGCCCGAAAGCGGCGATGGAACTAGGACAAAAAACCCGGGTTATTTTGCGTTCCCGGGCGATCTCCAGAATAGCATACAGGCCGTTGATGTTGACGCTCCAGGCCAGTTGGGGGTTCTGCTCGCCGGTGGCGGAGAGGATGGCAGCCATGTGATAGATGGTGTCAATATCGTATTCGTCCATCACCTCTTCGACGGTCTCCTGCCGGGCCACGTCAATGAACTCGAAGGGGCCAGAATCGTGTAGCGTGGGGCTGGGTTTTGTCTTGTGGCCGGTGGCCACGACGTTTTCATTGCCGTACCTCTGGCGGAGTGCCATGGTCAACTCAGAGCCGATTTGACCGACTGCGCCAGTCACGAGAATTTTGTTCATGTCACCTTTTGACACCTTACTGCCTCCTTGTGTCGTTTGAGTTTTCTCGGAAAAGGGTAGTAGCCCAACCGGGTTGGGCGTTCTTGGCCCAAGGTGGCCAATGCGATTGGCCTGCTACCCATTGAGAGTGCTCCTGCATGACTTTCCGAGAGATATCCGTTTGTCTGGGCTGCCGTGCACAGTGAGAGTATAACACACTTGCGCACTTTTTTCAATTGGCGGCGATGTGCTATAATGTCCTGCAAGGAGGCGAAAATGACCCGTACCCTTTCGCTGCGCTTCGATCCTGGCAGTACGAGACTTTCCTGGCCCAACGGCCTCCATCTACGTGGTATCACCGCTGCCGTACACTACCGCGCGGGAGGCGAGGCCCACGTCTTGCGCCTGGCCCGGCCCGATCACGCCACCCCAGCCGATGGCCTGCAGGCCACCTGGTGTTGGGAGCCAGCCGAGGATGGCTGCGACGTCTGGCTGGAGGTCGCCAACGTCGGGTCCACTGATTTCCTGCTGGACGCGCTCAACGTCTTCGCCGTGCACGCCGCCGAGGGCGATGCCTGTGACGGCTCGACGGCTCGACCAGACTCGCCGAAGTCTGATCTCGTCGAACTCCTGGGCGGTCCACCCGCACGGTGGTCCTTCTACCAGAACGGTTGGATCTCGTGGAGTCCCGCCTTCGCCCGCCGCGTTGAAGATGGCTGTTATACCGACCCCGGCACCCCCGCCTATCGCTGGATGCACCTGCCTCATTGGGACTGTGCTCACGGCAACGACCTGAGCAGCGAGTGGGTGACCGTCATCACAGGAATGAACAATGAATCAATGAACAATGAACAACAAAGCGCGACTTTGGATTCGTCCATTGTTCGTCGCTCATTGTCTAATTGTTCATTGCTCCTCGGCTTTGTGACGACGGCGGACCAGTTGAGCGAAATTCGGATGACTCCCGACGGTGCCAGCCTGGTCGCCCGCTGTCATCTGGACGGTGTATCGCTGGGACCGGGCGAGACGTTACGCTCCGAGCGGCTGTGGGTGCGCGTTGGGGGTGATCCGGTCGCGCTGTTGGAGGATTGGGCTGAGCGCACCGGGCGCGAGATGCAGGCGCGCGTACCGGCGACCCCGCCAGCCGGCTGGTGTACTTGGTACTACTTCTACGGTGAGAACACCGCCGCCGACGTTATTGAGAATTTGGAGGCCATCGCTCGCCATGATCTGCCCCTGGACGTGATTCTGCTCGACGACGGCTACCAGACCGGTATTGGCGACTGGCTCTCGTTAGATGCGGAGAAGTTTCCCCAGGGGATGGAGCCGGTGACGGCGGCCATTCGCGCCGCCGGTCGCACCGCCGGCATCTGGACGGCCCCTTTCGGCGCGGCCGCCAGTTCCCGCCTCTTCGCCGAACACCCTGACTGGGTGCTGCGGGACGAGGCAGGGGAGCCGGTGGTGGGCTGGACCCACAGTGGGGTGGATTGTTACGCGCTGGACTGCACTCACCCGGAGGTGCTGGCCTGGCTGCGGGAGACGTTCGGGCGGATGCGGAGCCAGTGGGGGTTCGATTTCTTCAAGATTGATTTTATCTTCGCCGCTGCCCTCCCCGGCTGTCGTCACGATCCCACTGCCACCCGCGCTCAGGCCTTGCGACGGGGGCTGGAGGCAATCCGGGAACCCATCGGCGATTAGCCCTTCCGGCTGGGTTGCGGCGCGCCGCGGGGGGTGTGCGTGGGACTGGTGGACGGGATGCGGGTGGGGCCGGACGTGGACCCCAACTGGCATCCTATCTGGAGTCACGATCTCTCGATGCCTGCGACCGAGAACGCGCTGCGCAACAGCCTGGACCGCGCGCCCTTCCACGGCCGTCTGTGGGCCAATGACCCAGATTGCCTGCTG
>JAUWOI010000253.1 GCA_030612185.1 Anaerolineae bacterium | reverse complement strand
GGACAAGGGGACAAGGGGATAGGGTGAATGTCTTCCCATCTCTATGCCTTCCTCCCGTCTTATCCCCTGACTTCTCTGTCCTCTCATCCCTGCGTTCCAATCACCCACTACTCTGGATGACAGATCATCGTGACCAGTTTCCCCAGAATGTTGCCGTAGACCTGATATAACTCGCGTGGGCAGGTCCTCGGACAGTGGTCGCTGCTTTCAGGAATTGCCACAAGAAAACGGGGCGGATCACTCTGCCCCGTTGCTTGGCATCTCTACTCCCATGCGCCAGTAATGTTAGGAGGGCAAGTCATAGGGATGCCTCCTGATAAGACGATGAGAGGCTGCACCTTATAGTAGGAAGTTACTCCACTGGGCCAAAGTAGAAAACGCTCTCCTCTGGGTCAATAGCGAAGCGAACACGCTCAAGGAAACCAGTTAATCCAAGGAAGTTGGGATGACGCCATTGCTCACCTGCAAGCAGCGTAGGCACGAATACCGTGGCGTCAACTTCAAAGCTCTCCCCCTCCTCAATCTGCAGACTGATCCCCATTCTAAACAGTTTTCCTTGGAACTTGTACCCTCTGATCTTAACCGGCTCCTTCGAGACATATTCATCTTGTCCTGATACACCTACCAGCCTGACGATTTCCGGGTCAAGCACACACCATGGCGAGCCAGTATCCACGATAGCCATAACCGGATGACGCACGTTCTTCAGCCTGATTGGCACTACCATTCGTGCGTGCTCTTCTTCACCAGCGTAATGATCCGCATAGTGGGTAAAAGCGGACGCGAAGTCACCTGTCAAGAGAAGCTGTGCAAATCGAGCCATCTACTACAACACCTTAGTGACGATCGTGCTCTCAAGATCAGCGGCTTGGCCAATAATCACTTCCAGATCTTCCAACCTAATGGTATTATACACCCTCTGCAACTTCAGGGCAAAACAGTTTCGACCCTCATTATTGCCTGTGCGAGTCGCAGTTTGACCTCCCGCTCTGGCTCAAACGGGGATGGCGGAGAACTGGAAACAACGGCGGGATGCAGTTCGCAACCGCCCCGGCGTATCGTATGGCGTCGGGAGCGTGCTGCGCCGGTCGCCGGTGGAGTATGTAAAACCTCTTGCGTCGGCTCGCGCTTCCCTGTATAATGGAACATGGGAGGGGAGGATGGACAGTTCGCGTCTCTTGCGCTTATTCTGCGTCGCCCTGGCGAGCGGATTGCTCGCTGGCGCACTGGTCACCGTGCTCTTGCGCTGGCGGCTTAGGGCAGCATCCCCTGGCTGTTCGGCTGAGGCTTTGACTGAGGCTCAGCCCCAAGGCCGCTCACGACGAAGCCCGGCAATCGTCCTCATGGAGACCCTGTCGTGAGGGCACCACATGAGCAGGCCGACCGTGCGACGCGCCTGGGGCGCGTGATCATACTCTTCGTGCTGGCGGTCGTCGTGATCGTTTTTGTCGGCGCTCACGTCCTGGCTTGGCGCTGGTCGCGTGATCCGTTCTTGGGTATGCTGCTGGAGCCCACGCTGGTGCTCAGTCCCTTGCAGGGCAGAGGGTGGGCACGGTTGCAGTTCAACCCGCCACTGGAACAGCCCGACCGTTTGATCGCCATTGACGGGCAGCCGGTGGAGCGACATGCTGACGTGGCGACTGTCTTGAGCGAGCACGAGGTGGGCGATGCCGTGTGGGTCTCACTTGCTCGCCCCAATGGTAACCTGCGGGAGGAGCAGATCATCCTCGCCTCCTTCCCGCTAAGGGACATGTTCCTGATTTTCATTGTCCCCTACCTGGTCGGGCTGACCTACCTGGGTATTGGAGTCTGGGTTTACTGGGTGCGGGGTTGGGGCCGGGTTGGGCAGGTCTTCACCGGCCTGTGCGCCGCCATTGCGTTGATGATGGGCGGGCTCTTCGACATCAGCACTACGCACCGGCTGGTCATCCTCTGGGGTGCGACTGTGCCCTTCGCGGCTGCTACCATTATGCACCTGGCGCTGGTCTTCCCGCAGGAGCCTCGTTTCGTGCGGCGCGTCCCGGTACTACGCCTGTTCCCATACCTGCCCGCGACGTTTCTGGCGCTCCGCTCCGCCGCCAGCGTATACGACGTCAGCCAACCCTGGAACTACATCAACCAATGGCGCAACAGTTATCTCTTTGCCGCCGTGGCCATCTTCTTCCTGCTGGGCATGCTCGTCTACCGGCTGGCCAGGCCGCCCTCGCCGCTGGTGCGGCAGCAAAGCCGCATCATCCTCCTGGGCGCGACGCTCGCCTTTCTGCCGGTCGTGCCCTGGCTGCTGCTCAATGTCATGGGCCAGCCGGTGCCCTTTCTCACGCCGCTCTATGCACCGCTGTTCACCCTCTTCCCCCTCTCCATCGCCTACGCCATCCTGCGCTACCGGCTGCTGGACGTAGACCGGCTTCTCAGCCAGGGCCTGGCCTACGGGGCGCTGACCTCCCTCATCGTTGCCACATACTTTGCCCTCGTCAATGGCCTGAGCCATATCTTTGCGATCAGAGCCAGCGATCCGATTCTGCTTTCTCTCTTCGTCCTGGCGCTGATCCTGCTCTTCAACCCGCTGCGGAACCGGTTTCAGCGGCTGGTAGACCGCATTTTCTTCCGCGAACCGGTGGACTACCGGGCCGCGCTTCAGGAGTTCAGCCACGAGTTGACCCAGACGCTGGACCTGAATGCCGTGCTGGCAGAGGTCGGCAGGCAGGTCGAGGAGAGTCTTCATCCTGATCGCCAGTGGGCTTGTCTCTACGATGATGATCTGGCCTGCTACATCGGGCAGCCTATGGGTCAGGATCAGCAGGCGACGTTTCCGGTCACCTTCGCGGCCGACGGTGCACTGGTACACTGGCTACAGGATCACCAGGAGTGTCTGTACCTGCCGGCCGAGCGGGAACTGTCTGCCGAATTATCCGACGAGTGGGTGCGGATGGGTGCTTTGGGAGCGGTAATCCACGTACCTCTGCGCACCCGGGAGCGGTTGAGCGGCTGGCTGGCGTTGGGCCCCAAGCGCTCTGGTCAACCCTACCGCTCCGACGATCTGGCTTTCCTCAGTGCGTTGGCCGACCAATCGGCGTTGGCGGTGGAGAACGCGCGCCTCTTCGCCAGTGTGCGCCGCAATCTGGCCGCTATCACCGAGATGAAGAACCTGATGGACGACGTCTTCAGCAGCATCGCCAGCGGCGTCATCACCACCGACGTTCAGGATACGGTGACGCTCTTCAACCGCGCTGCCGAAGTCATCCTGGACGTCTCGGCTGGCGAGATCATCGGTCGCCCATGCAAACAGGCTCCTCCCCCCTTGGGCGATGAGTTGCATCACCTGGTTGGCCAGGTCAAACACACCGGGACTCCGGTGATGGCCTATGAAGTCCAGCCGGAACTACCCGCCCGCGGGCAGGTCTGGCTGCGCATGAATCTCTCCCCGCTCAAAGATAGCCGCGATGTGACCACCGGCGTGACGATCGTGGTAGATGATCTGACGGAACAGCGGCGGTTGGAGGCTCGTGTGCGCCGCATCCGGGAGACTTTCGAACGCTACGTCGCCCCGGCCGTGGTCAAGCGGTTGCTCTCTAGCCCCGAGAGCGTCCGCCTGGGAGGGATGCGGCAGGAGATCACCAGTTTCTACGCCGACATCCGGGGCTTCACGACCTTTGGCGAGAAGACCGCGCCAGAGGTCCAGATTGAGGTGCTGAACAGACACTTGACACTGGCGACAGAGGCGATTCTGGCCCAGGAGGGCACGCTGGACAAATTCATAGGCGATGCTGCGATGGCCATCTTCAACGCCCCGGAACCGCAGGAGGATCACACTCTGCGCGCTGTGCTCGCGGCGTTGGCGATGCAGCAGGCGATCCGCGAGCACCACGCACAGGTGGACGAGTGGGAGCGGCTTCACTTTGGCCTCGGCATCACCGTCGGCGAGGCGGTGGTGGGCAACATTGGCTCAGCCGTGGTGCAGAACTTCACCGCCATCGGCGATTGCGTCAACTTCTCGTGCCGACTCTCCGACATCGCCGGGCCGGGCCAGATCCTGGTCAGCGTTGAGGTCTACGAGCGCATCAAGGAACACGTCGAAACCAACTTCATCGGCCACGTGCCGATCAAGGGCCATACCCAGCCCGACCTGGTCTACGAGGTGGTGGGGCTGAAGTCGGTGGGTTGGTAGATTGGTAGATTGGTAGATTGGGGACAGTCGGAGGCGGTGACACTCCCTCACCTGCGGCGGAGGCTTCATTGGTGGCGGCTGGCCCGGGCGCTGCACGGGTGGGGGCGATGACAGCCAACCCACACGTGAAGTCGGTCGCGAAATACCGTCAGAGAGAGTGAAATGGCTACGCTGCTCTTGACTACCAAACTCTATATCCCCCCCGTCTGGCCCGATCCTTCGGCAGGCTCAGGACAGGTTCCTTCGACTGGCCCTTCGGCTCCGCTCAGGATAGGCCCCGCGATGTAAACAGCGCCTACCGGCACCGGTCGTGGTGGGGGGAAGCGGGGCGGCCGGGCTGCCTGCCCTGAGCCTGCCGAAGGGGCGTTCGTTTGTGCGAGGGCCGTTGTTGGGTATAATTGGGCTAGACAAAGGACAACTAATCGCAGTTGAACCACCAATCACAGGAGATACCAACCAATGGACAAACTGGAACTGACTTTCAAAGTCGAGAAGGACACCAAGAACACGCGCCGCTACCAGGAAGAGGCCAGCGACGGCCCGCCGATCATCGGCACGCTGTACGTTCAACAATGGGCGCTGCGTAAACTGGCCGGCGGCGACATGCCAGACCGCCTGCGCGTGACGGTGACGGTTGATAAACGTGAGGTGTGAAACGTAAGAGGGAGGTTTCTCAAATGACAGTACAAGCAGTCCATTTACACGTGCCGGCACACCTGTAGCGGCGGTTAGCAGAAGCGGCGGATGCTGCGCAACAGCCGTTGGAACAAGTGACGCTCCAATCCATTCGTGCGGGTTTACCGCCCGGCATGGAGCGCGTACCAGAGCAATTCCGGGCCGACCTGTGGACACTACACGGCTTGAGTGATGAATTGCTGTGGCGTGTCGCGCGCAGTGAGTTGGAGAACGACAAAGTTACCTTGTACGAGACGCTTTTGGAGAAAAACCAACGAGGCGTGTTGAGCGAGGCGGATCAGACCCGGTTGGATACTTTGCGTTGCGAGGCGGACTTGCTCACGCTCCGTCGCTCGTATGCGTATGCGTTGTTAAAGTGGCGTGGACACCGTATTCCAACCCTGGCAGAGTTGCAAGTACCATGAGCAAAAGCAAGAGCAAAACGTCCATTGCCCCCGAGTTGCGACGACAGGTTGCTCGGGAGGCAAAGTATCGCTGTGGCTATTGTCTCACGCCCCAGCGGATCATCGGTCGTCCAATGGTAATTGATCATCTGTCGCCGGAATCACGCGTCAGCGCGGGTGGTGTTCGTCGGTGTAAGTACTACCGATGAGGCGGTGTTGCCCTCGTCGTAGATTTGTTGTATCATAGAGGTAAGCCTGGATAGGGCCAGAGCCACCATCCGCGTGAGGTCGAGTAAAATGATACTGTACGTAAAAGGCAGTTTACTTCAATCGCCCGCCCAAGTCCTGGTCAATACGGTCAATACTGTGGGTGTGATGGGCCGGGGAATAGCCCTTGAATTCAAGCGTCTATTTCCCGAAATGTACCGCCAGTACCGGGAGTTGTGCGAGCGAGGGCAGTTCGAAATTGGAATGTTGTGGCTATACAAAAGTCCCAACAAATGGGTGCTGAACTTCCCTACCAAGAAACACTGGCGCAACCCCTCACGTGTCGAGTATGTTGAGGCAGGCCTACGAAAGTTTGTGAACAGTTATGCCGACCTGGGAGTTCACAGCGTTGCTTTCCCGGCGCTCGGTTGCGGCAATGGCCTGTTGGACTTTGAAACGCAAGTGAAACCGCTGCTGGAAAAGTACTTGCGTCAACTGCCTATCGAGGTGTTCATCTACCCAGGCCAAAAGAGCGTGTTCGTTGAACACTTGAATCCAGGGAAAATGAAGAAGTGGTTGCGCTCCGAGCCGACCAACTTGCCTTTCGCTGAAGTTTGGGATGACTTGACCCAGTTGTTGGGCGAAAGGGATAACTTTGAGACAATTGCCAAGAAGCGACCATTCACCGCTCGAGTATCCCATGATCCTTTGGGTATAGAAATCGTTGCTGCTAAACAACGTTATTACGTCCAATATGAAACCCTCGTGTCTTTCTGGCAACAGATTCGGACGCACGGGTTCTCGATGCGTCACATTGCGCCGGGCATAGACAGGCAAATGTCCTATCTAATCCCTATCTTTGCCGCGCTGGACTATGTCACACCCGTACACGTGGCAGATAGCTACAACAGGCTTCAAAACGCCGCCGTCACCGGCCTGCAGGTGCTCCCTTCTGCCTTCACTCGTGAGCATCTTCAGTTTGCCCAACTGTCACTACTCTAACCGAGTTAGCCCCCATGGTAGGGCAAACGCATTTATCCGTTTGCTCGGCCTGGATTGTCAAATCCAGGCTAAAGGGAGGCCAAACTCGCCCAATCTGGTCTGTTCAGCCGCCGGATCTGGCGATCCGGCGGGAGCAGAATCGGTCTGGAATTATAA
>JAUWOI010000308.1 GCA_030612185.1 Anaerolineae bacterium | reverse complement strand
ACACCAAACTGGACGCCACGGCCATCTCACGCGCCCCGGCCGTCGTCGAGGCTTACGTCAACGATCCGCTGGTGCATAGCCTGGGGACACCGCGCCTGGGCACCGAACTCGCCCGGGCCGTCGAGTGGACGCAGGCGCACGCCGCCGAGATGCGGGTGCCGTGCCTGATCGTGCACGGCGGCGCCGACCGGCTGGCCCCGCCCGAGGGCAGCCGCGTCTTCTACGAGAATATGATGCTCAGCGATAAGGAGCGGCAGGTCTACGAGGGCTACTACCACGAGGTCTTCAACGATGTCGGCAAGGAGCGGGTGCTGGCAGATATGGGGGCGTGGGTGGGGTGCCATCTGTCGTGTCCTGAGTGAGCCGTTGTTTGACCGACCTGCTCCTTTGTGTTAGAATGTTATCTCACTACGCCGGATAAACCTGCATGCAACACGAAGTACGCAGTACGTGCTTGATATTGGAAGCGTGTGTTAGTCTTGTTCTACCTTTGCAAAAACGATGCTCGATCTGGGAATTGTCATCACCAGTTATAACACCCGTGATCTGCTGCGAACCTGTCTGCGCTCGGTCTATGCTAGCCAGGGTGATTTTACCTTTGAAGTCTGCGTCGTGGACAACGCCTCATCTGATGGTAGCGCCGAGATGGTCGCCGCCGAGTTCCCTCAGGCGCATCTGATCTCCAACACGGAAAACGTCGGCTACCCCAGTGCCAACAACCAGGGCCTCCGTGCCTTCGGCTTCACCGACCAACCAACCAACCAACTAACTAACCAACCAGCCTTCGCGCTCCTCCTGAACCCGGACACCGAACTACCGCCAGATGCGCTGGCACGGATGTTGGGCTTCATGGCCGAGCACCCCGACGCTGGCATCGCGGGACCCAAACTGGTGCTGCTCGACGGATCACTCGACCTGGCCTGCCGGCGTTCGTTCCCCACGCCAGAGGTTGCCTTCTACCGGCTGGCGGGTCTCTCGCGCCTCTTCCCCCGCAGCCGACGCTTTGGCCGCTACAATCTCACCTACCTCGACCCCGATCAGGCCGCTGAGGTGGATTCCGTCGTGGGTGCGTTTATGCTGGTGCGGGCGGAGGCCATAGCCCAGGTCGGCCTGATGGATGGTCAGTTCTTTATGTACGGCGAGGATCTGGACTGGGCCTATCGCATCAAGACGGCCGGTTGGAAGGTCTACTATAACCCGGCCGTGACGGTGTTGCACGTCAAACGGGCAGCCACCCGTCACAGCCCGCGTGCTCAGATCGAGTTTTATCGTGCAATGGGCATCTTCTACCGGAAGCACTACGCAGCTAAGACCCCTTGGTGGCTCCACGCTCTCATCGCCAGCGCCATTTCACTGCTACAAGGGGCTGAACAGTTGCGGCTGGCCCTCACCTCGACCGGACGACGACCGGAGGCGACGCTATGAAATCGAAAACGCGAACTCAGATGGTCTTTGTACTCACGTTGGCCCTCACCGACGCAGTGATGGCCAGTCTGTCTTTCTTGCTGGCCTACTGGATGCGTCGCCGGATTCCCTGGCCGGACGAGGCTCAAGCCATGGGGAGTTTCCCCGACTACTCCGGCATCGTGCTGGTGCACGTCGTGTCCATCCTGGTGGTGTTCGCTTTCTCCCGTCTGTACCGGCTGGCTCGTATGCCTTCGCGCATTGACGAGTTTTACTCCATTTTTGCATTCACCACGGTGGGCACACTGGTGGGGGTGGCGCTCTCCTCACTGCTTTTCAAAAGCAGCCCCCTGGGATTGGACTACTCGCGGGGGATGATCCTGTATGGCTGGGGGCTCACCATCGTGTTCGTCACCGTCGGTCGAGTGGTGCACGCACAGGTCCGTGTCAGGCTACGGGAGCAGGGCTGGGGGCGCGACCGGGTGCTCATCGTCGGCGCCGGCGATGTGGGGCGGATGATCTTCCAGAAAATCCAATCAAACCCTGGCCTGGGGTACGAAGTGACCGGCTTTGTTGTCACCAATGGCTCGAACGAGGTTCCATTGGGCGCACAGGTTCTTGGTCACGCCGGGAACCTGGCGCCCATCATTGACGAGCATCGGGTTGACGAGGTCATCATCGCCCTGCCGGAGGCGACGCATCAGGAGATTCTGATGCTGCTGTCGGAATGTGAGCGGGGCAAGGTGACGATCAAGGTTTTCCCCGACGTGTTTCAGATCATGGCTAGCCAGGTGAGCATCGGCGAACTGGGAGGGCTGCCTTTGCTGACCGTACGCGATATCGGACTGCGCGGCTGGCGGCGTGTAGCCAAGCGGACTATGGACATCGTTGGGGCGGCCTGCGGGCTGATCCTCATCTCACCGCTGATGATGCTGATGGCGCTCTTGGTCAAACTGGACTCGCGCGGCCCGGCGTTCTACGCTCAGGAGCGGATGGGGCTCGACGCCCGGCTTTTCCAGATGCTGAAGTTTCGCTCTATGCGGCAGGATGCGGAGGTCCGCGGCCCTGGCTGGACGGTAGAGGATGATCCCCGCGTCACGCGGCTGGGACGCATTATACGTCGCATCAATGTAGATGAATTGCCCCAATTGATCAACGTGCTGCTGGGGGAGATGAGCCTGGTGGGGCCACGGCCGGAGCGCCCCGTCTACGTCAGCCAGTTCCGCCGCTCTATCCCGCGCTATATGGAGCGCCACTGGGAGAGGGCTGGTATTACAGGCTGGGCGCAGGTCAACGGGTTGCGAGGCGATACCTCCATCGCCGAGCGGACCAGGTATGACCTGTGGTACATTGAGAATTGGTCGTTGCTTCTGGACGTCAAGATCCTGATCCGCACGTTCTTCAACTTTTTCAAGTCGCCGAACGCATACTGAGTTCATCAGAGTGCGCGTCAGGGCAGCGTGATGCCATCGGGGAGGATCAGGCGGCCATCGGGCAGCCGGTCGCCTGCCTTGTCGGTTGCCGGGAGGCGCTGGCTCGTCTCGCCGGGCTCGTACCAGCCGATAGCCAGGTCGTACCGCCCGCCCGGCACCCCCTCCAGTGAGAGTAACACCTCGTCGGAGATGACTTCACCCGGAGCCCACAGTCCGGTAGGATAGGTGAACCTCCGGGGCATCGTATCCACCTGTGCTACGGGATGGCCGGTGGTCGGGTCAGCCAGGTGGACGAAGAGCATGTAGTGTCCGTCTGGGACGGCCAGCGCTCGCCAGTGGAGCGTCAGGTGCAGCGCCTCCCCCTCTCGTTTCAGGTCGTATCCCGCCAGTTCGATCATCTCACCAAAGCGGGCGCCAACTTCCCGCTGCATCGGCGGCAGTTCCCAGACCCGCTCGCGCTCCCGCACGCGCACCGGCTTTGGGAGTGTGTAGGTGCCCAGCACCGCGCTGCTGGTAGGATCGCGCAGCGTGAGCGAGAGGGTGTAGTCGCCGGGTGGGGCAGTGGGCGGGATGGCCAGCGCAGCACGGCCGGCGACCCATGCTCCGACGGGCCATGTGGTCGGCGGGGAGCCGGGGGCCAACGTTGCGAATGACGAATCACGAATTACGAATAACGAGTCTTCAATCGTCTCCAACCACCACTCGGCGACGTAGTCCTTTGAAGGCTGCTCCACGGCCAGCCAATACGCCGTCAGGTGCAGCGTCTCCCCCTGTTGCACATGCTCCGGCGACTTCAGCCGGCTCAGTGCCAGTTCATGCCCAAAGTGAGCGATGATCCGCGCGTCGGGACGCATGGTGGCCTGACCCAGAGAGATGGGCAAGGTGAACTCCCCCACGCTCTCCCAGGTCATCACGCGGTAAAGGCTCGCGGTGAGGGTGTAGCCGTCACCGGGCGGGATGCCTGCCGGGAGTGGGAGGGTGTAACGGTCGTGGATGAGGTGGCCTGGCGGCCATAGGCCGGTGGGCAGGAAGCCGTAGCCGGGTTGGATGTCCAGCCGCCCCCACTCATTGCCAGCCGGGTCGGTAAGTTGCAGATTGAGCCCGTAGTTGGCGGCGACAGGTCTGGCGGCGGACCAATCGAGCCGTAAATCGAGCCGATCAGGCGCGATCTGTGTGGCCTCGGCGGCGTGTAGCCACAGTGCGCCATCGTCGCTGTTCATAGATAGGCTACCAGCAGGTTGTCCTGCAGCCATTTCATCTTCGCTCACCCACACCGGCCGCAGGTAGGCCGACCCTGCGCTTTCGTCTTCTCCCTCCAGGCGGATAAGGTGCAGGCCCGGAGTCACGTCTTGAGGGATGTGCAGTTCAAGCACTGTGCTGCCCGGCCAAGGGACGGTGGGTAATGGGGTGTCCGGCTGCAATTGAGCGGTGACTGCTGCCACTGCGGGGAGTTCATGCTGGCGAACCGCTGCCGGCGAGACCAGGAGCAGCGTCGCGCTGCTCCCTCCTTGCCGTGCCTCCCAGTCGAGTGTCACGTGCAGCGTGTCCCCAGGGGCAAGCCGGTCGGTGCTGTAGTGGTAGCCGGTCATTTGCCACCAGTCGAAGTCCACACCGCCGGGGTTATGGTGCAAGTATGGCATGTCCTCGAAGTCCATCGTCAGGTCGGAGCCGTTGGTGGCGGTGATGCGAGGGCTGAAAGCGACCAGCAGCGCGAGGGAAATGGCAAATGACAAATGACAAATGGCAAATGAACGATTCGAGACTTGAGACTTGAGGTTTGCAATCTGCAATTTGCAATTTGAAATCTGAAAGCACAGCAACAGCAACGCGGTAGCCAATGAAATTCCTTCGGCGATGGCACGCAGCAGCGTGCGACCCAGCCACATTACGACCACGTGTCGTCCGGCAGGGACAGTCAGAGTGAGGTAGCCCGAGTCGGGCGCGGGCTTTACCTCGGCGGGTACGCCGTCCACCGTCGCCCGCCAGCCGGGCCAGTAGTAGAGTGGGAAGGCCACCTCCGCGCCGCCAGCACCGGTTTCCACTGTCCAGACACGGTGTATCGGCTCGTGCGTGGTCTCCTCCACGTCCACTAGTTCTCCGTTGAGCGGAATAGCCTGCGGAAGGGCATCGGGGTTGAAGATGGCTGGGCCGGTGTATGGACGCGGCACCACCCAGCGGGGCAGGTACTCGTGGCGGATGGTTGAGCCAATGTTGCCGGTGAAAAGTTCGTACAATTGTAGCCGCTCGACGGTGACTTCCTCGGCGGTGATGGGCAGGTATTCGAGACGCAAGCCGGCCAGTTCCACCACGGCCAGGATGCCTGTCAGAGCGGCGGCGATGGCCCATCCCCGGCGGCGGAGGGGGGCAACCAGCGCGCCGGTGAACAGCGCGGTGAAGAGTGCCTGGACCGAGAGAAAGCGCCAGGGGAACTGTACCATCGCCAGCAGCGGCAGGTGGTTCCACAGCGGACGGGAGAGAGGGGTGATGAGCCAGGTACTGAAGGCCAGGCCGAGAATCGCAAATGGCAAATGGCGAATGGCGAATCGCGAACGTGCCCATCCGACGATGACGACAAGCACGCCAGCAAGTGCCAGCGCCGCCTGTACCAATCCCATCACGAAGGGCGGTGGGTCATTGAGCGTGATGGCATAGTCGAAGACGATCTTTGGTTGCACCAGGTCGCCTCCGCGGAAGTGGTTACCGTAGAAGAAGTA
This sequence comes from Anaerolineae bacterium, assembly GCA_030612185.1. Next base: position 191 of record JAUWOI010000308.1, on the reverse strand, counting down.
GCCGGTAGTCTGGGCGGTCAGTTGGACGTAGCCGGTCTCGCCCAGGGCGGGCAAGGCGGGGACCCAGTACCAGGCTGAGAGTAAAACCCCAATTAACAATGAGACAATGAATAATGAGGCAATGAACAATGGCTTATCAGGCCTGAAGCGTGAAGAGCGAAGCGTGAACCGTGAAATGTGAAGCGCCATAT
>JAUWOI010000061.1 GCA_030612185.1 Anaerolineae bacterium | reverse complement strand
CCTGCTCACAATGGCATGTTCCCATGCTTACGCGGCGGTCGCTGAACCCGCTTGTTGCGCAGCATCTCCAGCGCGCGGATGACGCGGGGGCGGGTCTCGCGGGGAGCGATCACCCCATCCAGGTAACCCCGCGCTGCCGCGATGTAGGGATTGGCGAACTTTTCACGGTAGTCGCGCACCAACTCCTCCCGCAGGCCGTCTGGATCATCCGCTGTCTTCAGTTCCCGGCGAAAGATGACGTTCACCGCTCCCTGCGACCCCATCACGGCGATCTCCGCCCCCGGCCAGGCCAGGCAAACGTCACCACGCAAATGTTTGGAACTCATAACGATGTAGGCCCCGCCATAGGCCTTACGGATGATGATTGAGACCTTAGGCACGCTGGCCTCGGCGTAGGCATAGATCATCTTCGCCCCGTGGCGGATGATGCCGCCGTGCTCCTGCGCCACTCCAGGCAGGAAGCCAGGCGTGTCGGTCAGCGTGAGAAGCGGGACGTTGAAACAATCGCAGAAGCGGATGAAACGCGCCCCCTTGTTGGAAGCATCGCTGTCGAGCACGCCGGCCAGAACCGGCGGCTGCTGGGCTACGATGCCCACCACGTGTCCCCCCATGCGAGCGAAGCCCACCATCAGATTGGGGGCAAACTGCTCCTGCACTTCCAGAAAGTCCCGGTCGTCCACGATGGAATGGATGACCTCCCGCATGTCATATCCCTGCGCCGGGTCCTCCGGCACCAGCGTGTCCAGTGCCCCGTCAACGCGGTCGGGCGGGTCGGTCGGCAGGACGTAAGGTGGGTCATCAGCGTTGTTGGAGGGCAGGTAAGAGAGCAGCCGCCGCACCAGGTCGAGCGTCCCCTCATCGCTGGGGACGGCGAAGTGGGCCACGCCGCTGAGCCGGTTGTGGACCTCGGCGCCACCCAGTTCCTCGGCGCTGACCTCCTCGCGCGTCACCGCCTTGATGATGCTGGGGCCGGTGATGAACATCCGCCCTGTACCCTCGACCATGAAGGTAAAGTCGGTGAGCGCGGGGGAGTAGACCGCGCCACCGGCGCATGGCCCCATGATGACCGAAATCTGGGGGATGACGCCGGAGGCCAGGACGTTGCGGTAGAAAATCTCGCCGTAGGCAGCCAGCGCGTCCACTCCCTCCTGGATGCGCGCCCCGCCCGAGTCGTTGATCCCGATAACAGGTGCGCCGTTCTCCAGCGCCAGGTCGAGCAGTTTGCAGATTTTCCGGCCATGGGCCTCCCCCACCGACCCGCCCAATACGGTGAAGTCCTGGGCGAAGACGCACACAGGGCGGCCGCTTATCTCACCCCAGCCGGCGACGACACTGTCGCCCAGTGTGCTCTGCTCGGCCAGGCCAAAGCGGTGCCCTGAACCTGTCGAAGGAGCCTGCCCGGAGCCTGTCGAAGGGTCGGTCGCCCTGTGGGTGACGAACTCGTCCAGTTCGTAGAAGGTGCCGGGGTCAAGCAAGTAGTCCAGCCGCTCGCGGGCGGTCAGTTTGCCCCGGGCATGCTGGCGCTTGATGCGCTCAGCACCACCGCCCAGGCAGGCTTGGGCGTGCATCCTCTCCAGCCGTTCAAGCGGAGTTTGAGATTGGAGATTGGAGATTGGAGATTGGGTCACCGGTGGCTCACTCCTTCACGCCTAGTGAGAGCAGCCAGCGCAGGAAGCGGCGCACCAACGAGCGCAACGCAGCGTAACGATAGCGCAACTGGTACCGAGCCTTCTCCCAGCGCGAGGGTGGCACGGGTGGCAGGGGCGCACTCCAGCGAATGGCAGCCGCCCCCCAGGTCAACCCCGCGCCGAAGCCAACACACACCACCAGGTCGTCTCGCTGGATGCGCCCCTCCTCCGCTGCCTCGCAGAGGGCGATGGGAATGGAGGCGGCCGAGGTGTTGCCGTACCGCTCCAGGTTAGTGAAGACCACTTCCGGTTCCAGTTTCAGCGCCCGTGTCGCGGCCTCAATGATGCGCTGGTTGGCCTGGTGGGGGATGAGGAGATTCAGGTCAGAGACCTCCAGTCCAGCCTGCTCGAGCACCTCCCGCGTGGCAGCGGGCATGGCGCGCACGGCGAAGCGGAAGACTTCCCGCCCCTTCATTCTCAGATAGTGCAGCCCCTCGGCCACGGTGTGATGAGAGGCGGGATGCTTGCTCCCCCCGGCTGGGAGGCACAGCAGGTCGCCCCCGGAGCCGTCGGCGCCGAGGACGGTGGAGATAACGCCACCGTCCGCCCTGTTGGCCTGGAGGACGACCGCGCCAGCCCCGTCGCCGAAGAGGACACAGGTGGCCCGGTCGCTCCAGTCGGTGATGCGGGAGAGGGTCTCGGCCCCGATGACCAGTGCGTTCTCGTAGACGCCGGCCGAGATGAGGTTGGCGGCCACGCTGAGCCCGTAGACGAAGCCAGTGCAGCCGGCCGACAGGTCGAAAGCCGCTGCACGAGTGGCCCCCAGGGCATCCTGTACCAGGCAGGCCGTGGCAGGGAAGGCGTAGTCAGGTGTGACGGTGGCGACGACAATCAAGTCCAGTTGCGACGGATTGAGGCCGGCCACCTCCAGCGACCGCTGAGCGGCATGGAGCGACATACTGAACGTCGTCTCGCCATCAACAACGATGCGCCGCTCAGAGATGCCCGTGCGGGTACGGATCCACCCGTCGGAGGTATCCACCATCCGCGCCAGGTCGTCGTTGGTCAGTACGCGCTGTGGCACAGACTTGCCCCAGCCGACGATGTGAGCGTGGGTCTTCATCCTGCTTCCTCCCAGCGGCGGAAGACGAGGCAGCCATTGTGCCCGCCGAAGCCGAAGGAATTGGAGAGTGCCACACGCGGCCAGGTCTGGTGGGCCTGGTTGGGCACGTAGTCCAGGTCACATTCTGGGTCGGCGGTCTCGTAGTTGACGGTGGGATGCACCCAGCCGCTCTCCAGGCTCTTGACACAGGCGATGGCTTCGACCGCGCCGGCCGCGCCCATCAGGTGGCCCATCATAGACTTGGTGGAACTGACCATCAGGCAGTCGGCGTGGGGGCCGAAAACGGTGCGGATAGCCCGGGTCTCCATACGGTCGTTGAGTAGGGTCCCGGTGCCGTGGGCGTTGATGTAATCAACCTCCTCAGGCGACAGGCCGGCGTCTTGGAGCGCCAGTTCCATCGCCAGTGCCGCGCCGTCTCCTGTCTCGTCGGGGGCGGTGACGTGGAAGGCGTCGGCGCTAGCACCGTAGCCCACCAGTTCGGCGTGGATGTGAGCCACGCGCCGCCGGGCATACTCCAGGCTCTCCAGCACCAGGACACCCGCTCCCTCACCTAAGACGAAGCCATCCCGCCCGGCGTCGAAAGGACGGCAGGCGCGCTGGGGCTCGTCGTTGCGGGTGGAGATCGCCCCCATGTTCCTGAAGGCCGAGAGGGTGAGAGGAGTGATGACGGCCTCGCTTCCGCCGCAGATCATCACATCCGCGTCCCCCCGCCGAACCACCTCTGCCGCCTCCCCGATGGCGTGAGAGCCCGTGGCACAGGCGGAGGCTATGGAGAAATTGGGGCCTCGCAGACCGTAGGTGATAGCGACAGTCCCGGAGGCAGCGTTGGGCATCATCATCGGGACCATGAAGGGGCTCACGCGGCGCGGACCGGACTTCTGGAGGACATCGTAGTTCTTGAGCAAAGTGAGGATGCCACCGATGGCGGTCCCGATGAACACGCCGGTGACCTGCTTGAGCCCGTCGTCAAACTCCAACCCGGCGTCGGCTACCACCTGGCGGGCCGCTTCCAGGGCGAAAAGCGTGAAGCGGTCGTTGCGGCGTGCCTTACGGCGTCCGAAGAGCGGTACCGGGGCGAAGTCCTTGACCTCGGCGGCTATCTGCACATCCATATCGGAGGCGTCGTAGCAGGTGATGGGACCGACGCCGCTGCGCCCGGCGACGAGCGCCTCCCACATCGTCGGCACGTCATTGCCCAAAGGGGTCACCGCGCCGAGACCGGTGATGACGACACGTTGTTTCACAAGCATACCTCCAAAATTTGGTAGTTGGTTCTAGTAGAGAGTAACACCGCCGGGGGGCAAACGTCACGCTACTTCTTTGCTTGTCAGCCTCAGAAGGCAGGCTTACAGCAACCAGCCCGGCTGGGGCGTGTGCCCCGACCGGGCCGGTGGGTTTATGGGGACTGTGCTAGCCTCACACGTCCAGGTTGCGCACCTCTTTGGCGTGGGTCTGGATGAACCTCTTGCGGGGGGGTACACTCTTGCCCATCAACATATCGAAGGTGCGATCTGCGGCGGCCGCATCCTCGATGGTCACCTGCAGGAGAGTGCGCTTCTCCGGGTTCATCGTCGTCTCCCAGAGTTGATCCGGGTTCATCTCGCCCAACCCCTTGTAGCGCTGGAGAGTGACCTTCTGGCCCTTCAGTTCTCCGAGTAGCGCGTCCTTCTCTGCCTCGGTGTAGACGTAGCGCACTTTCTTGCCGGCGGCGACGCGGTAGAGCGGCGGCTGAGCGATGAACAGATGCCCCTCATCAATAAGTGGCTGCATGTAACGGAAGAAGAAGGTGAGGAGTAACGTGCGGATGTGAGCCCCGTCTACGTCGGCATCCATAAGGAGAATCACGCGGCTATAGCGCAGATTGTCCAGGCCAAACTGATCGCCGATGCCAGTGCCCAGAGCAGAGATGAGCGCCTGCACCTCTTTGTTGTGCAGGATCTTATCCAGCCGCGCCCGCTCGGTGTTGATGATCTTGCCCCGTAGCGGGAGGATAGCCTGAAAGTGGCGGTCGCGGCCTTGTTTCGCACTGCCACCAGCGGAATCGCCCTCCACGATAAAAACTTCCGTCTTGGACGAGTCTCGCTCGGAGCAATCGGCCAGTTTGCCCGGCAGGGTCAGGCTTTCCAGCGCACTCTTGCGGATCACCAGGTCACGCGCCCGGCGGGCAGCCACCCGTGCCCGAGACGACGTGAGGCACTTCTGGACGATGCGCCGCGCCGCCCGCGAATTCCGTTCCAGAAACTCCGACAGCGCCGCCGCCACCACCGACTCCACTATCGCTTTGACCTCAGCGTTCATCAACTTCACTTTGGTCTGGCTCTCGAACTGGGGATCAGGGTGCTTGATGCTGACGATGGCGGTCAACCCTTCGCGCACGTCTTCGCCAGAGAAGTTGGGATCCTTCTCCTTGAGCAAACCCGCCTTACGAGCGTAATCGTTGATCGTGCGGGTTAGGCCGGAGCGCAGCCCGGTCAGGTGCGTGCCGCCATCTACAGTGTGGATGGTGTTGGCGAAAGCGTAAATCGACTCGGCGTAGGCATCACTATACCGCAGCGCTACCTCGACGCCCACGCCGTTCACCTGTCGCTCGGCATACACCACATCGTGGAGCACCTCCCGGTTGCGGTCGAGATAACGCACGAAGGACTCGATGCCACCCTCAAAGTAGAACGTCGTCTGGTGCGGGAAAGGCTTCGTCCGCTCGTCCACCAGATTGATGGTGACACCCCGGGTGACGAAGGCCATCTCCCGCATGCGCTGCGCCAACGTCCCGAAACGGAAATCCACATCCTTGAAGATGGTGGGGTCGAAGCGGAACGTGACCTGAGTGCCCTGTCCCTGGGCCTTGCCGATTTCTTTGACCGGTGCAACCGGCACACCCCGCTCGTACCGCTGGTGATGACGCTGCCCATCACGTGGGTCGTCCACCACGACCTCCAGCCACTCAGAGAGAGCATTGGTCGCCGACACGCCCACCCCATGCAGTCCACCGGAGACCTTGTAACCGCCGCCACTGAACTTGGCCCCGGCGTGCAGGGTGGTCATCACCAATTCCAGGGTCGAGATTTTTTTCTCAGGATGCGGGGCAGTGGGGATACCCCGCCCGTTGTCCGTCACTGTCACGCTGGAGTCGGGGTGGATGGTGATCTCAATCCTGTCACAAACCCCGGCCAACGCTTCGTCAATCGCATTGTCCACTACCTCGTACACGAGATGGTGCAGCGCTTTGACATCGGTGCCGCCAACGTACATCCCGGGCCGGCGACGAACCGCCTCCAGGCCCTCCAGCACCTGAACATCCGCCGCCTCGTAGCGGTTAACCTGACCTATCGTCTGCTCTTTTCCTCTTGCCATTTCTCCTCCACTCGTAACCGTCAGCCGCTAACCGCCGCTTGCTGACTGCCAACCGCCAATTTTTCCTGATAGAACACGAAGGTGGCCGCAGTCAGTCCCGTGGCAATGCAAGCGTTGCCCAGGATACCAACCAGCAGTGACCAAGAGTCGCCGGACGGGAGCGACCAGACGAACCCCAATCCTTCGTAGATCACCAGCACGAGAATCAATAGCCCTACTATGGAAGGAAGTTGCGTATGGATCAACACGACGCTTTCCCAGATGGCCTGCAGCAGCCCGCGCCCGCCGAGCAACACGCCGTGGACGACAAACAGCAAATGCAGGGCCAGGTAACCCATCACCCCTACGCCGAGTGCCCAGACCAGGAAGCCCAGCAACGGCCCAATCGCTGCAGCCGTTCCGGCCAACAGCAACCAGAGCGGGACAAGCACTGTCCCAACCATCAACACGCCAGCGGCGAATAGGAAGACGCGGACGAGTTTCACCACCTCGCTGCCCGCCCCGATGGCCTGATCCGCCCCCTGCTCGTCAGAGGAACGCATAGCACGGATCCGGTGGGCCATGCTACTCAGATACAGAGTTCCTAACACCAGGCCAATAGGCACGAGCACTACCACCCAGACTAGCAGCGCCAGCACGCTCGCGACCAAAAGCACGTGGGACTCGCCCAGCGGTGATACCGCCACCGACGTTTGCCGGGTCAGCAGGCTGGGCACATTCAAAAGAGGCAGCCCACTGAGTAGCGAAAGCAGGTTGAACTGCTCACCGAACTGTTCCAGCAATTGCACTGCCTGTGCTACCTGGTGGGCCGTCGCCGGGTCGGGCGTGGGCTGCGACATCAAGAGAGCGACGAAGCGGTGCAATAGCGGGACTATGGAAAACCGCGGTCCCAGCCATAGAAGCAAATCAAGCAGCACCGGCAAAACGACCAGCCACAGATTTCGTCCCAGCATCTCGAATCCGGCCGCCAGGCAGCCGATCACTCCCAGCGGGCCAGTCGCTTCCTCTTGCGTCCTCGTACTCATCAATAGGTATTTTACCACAAGATAGGCAAGTGGGAAACTGGCAGAGCCCGAGGCGGGCAGAATCTACGAGATGCCGCGCGCTGCCTTCAGCATCCGTCCCACCAGTTGACTACCCAGGATGGCCAGCCCGTCGGTGGACATGTAGCGCGCGGCGGTGTCTTCGAAGAGCACCCGCGCCTGCGAGGGAAACTCCTCGTCCCCCTCCCAGTACACGATGGCCATGTGCACTCGCGGTAACACTGTGAAGACGTAGCCCGCATCCCCGATTTCCAGCGGTTCGCCGCCCAACGCCCCAGCAGCGCGGCGGAACGTTTCGATGCCGTCCCCCAGTTCGCGCACCAGCCGGCCACCGGTGTAGCCCTGGAACGCCTGGACATAAAACAAACCGTCGGGGAGTTCGCGGAAACCGATCCAACGGCTCGAAGGGGTCGTGCCGTCGGCCGTCGCCAGGTAGGTGAGAATGAGACTCTGGGTGAAGGAGGAGGGTTCGTCGCCGGTATCGGCCCGCTGGACGGTGAAGTCGCCACCGGAGATAACGTACTCCTGCCAGAAGAAGGTCAGGCGGAAATTGCCGTCCGCGTCCTCCTCGCAGCCACTGTACATCGCCAGTTTGCCCGGCTTGAGGCGGCGCAGTCTCGCCCGCGCCTCCTCGACCACCGGGGCCAGCCGGTCGAACCATTGCTGGAGTTGTGGAGTAGGCTCACCCCGCTGTAGCATGCTCGTCCACCTCTCCCATCAACTTCAGCAACTCCTCCCACTCCTCGCGGAAGAAGTGCACCGTGACGGTGCCCAGTTCCAGGTGATAGGTCGTCTCGCCGTCAGGCTCCTCGGCCCGCCACAGGCTAAAGTTCTCGCTTTCGGATAGTATTTCGATGCCGGGTTCTTCCATGTATTGCCTCCATACGTAAAACGTGAAACGTGATCAGGCCAGCAGGCGGAGTAGTGTCGTTGGGCGCAGCGCCAGGCGGGGTGACTTGTGGCCGATGATGATGTGGCCGATGAGCAGTGCCAGTTCCTTATCCCATCTCAGCCGGCGGAAGACGCGGTTGAGCAGTCGCGGGACGCTCACAGCCAGCCGCAGGAAACGGGCTGCTCGCCAGTCTGCCTTGTAGCGGGCCTCTAGTGCCTGACTGTAGGCGGCCAGCGCCTGCGATGAGAAGTCACCAGACTCGAGTGCAGCCAGCGCGTGGGTGGCCGCCAGTTCGCCGCTCTCCAGCGCCGACGCGATACCCTCTCCCGAAAGGGGATTCACCAGCCCGGCCGCGTCGCCGGCCACCAGCACCCGCTCGGCGTGGGTGCGCGTGCCGCCCAATCGCGTGCGCAGCGGGTGACCCCGCAGCGGCCCGACCGGCTCAACCCGCGCCAGCCGTCCCTCCGTGGCCACGGGATCGGCTACAAAGCGGGCCAGCACCTTGCGCAGAGATACTTCACCCCGACGTGCTCGCCGGGTGAAGGTGGCCGTGCCAATGTTGACCCCCCCATCCCCAAGCGGGAACAGCCAGGTGTAGTGCGGCACGACAGGACGCTCGAAATGGATCTCCATCCGCTCTTCCGGTCCCGCGTCACCAACGAAGTACCGTCGTACCGCCACCAACTCCGCTGGGCCGCTCGTTAGGCCGAGACGGCGCGCGATGGGCGCCCGGCTGCCGTCGGCCAGGATGACCAGTTGAGCACTTACCTCCAGCCCGTCGGCAACGACGCTGGACCTGGAGCCATCGGCCCACTCCACACCTCGCACCCGCGTCGCCTCCACCAGACGAGCGCCCGCTTCCACCGCCGCCTGGGCCAGCCGGGCGTCGAGCAGCCGCCGGGGGATAGTCCGGCCGTAGCAATAGCCATCGCCTGTCTCCGGGCGCACGTCGAGCACCTGACCGTCGGGAGAGGTAAGGCGCAGCAGTTTCGGCGCGGGGAACCGAGAGGCCCACTCATCCAGGCCGGCGCGAGCCAGGACGCTCAAGCCCCTGCCACTCACCCCGCCGCCGCAGGGCTTATCGCGAGGGAAAGTGGCCCGCTCCAGAAGTACAACCCGGACGCCAACGGCGGCCAGCCGCTGAGCCGCCACCGATCCGGCAGGGCCAGCGCCTACGACGGCAACCTCTGTTTGCACTTACTCACCTCAGTCCAGTATCTCAGTCAACTTGGCTGGGCTATCCGTCGCCTGCACCGGTCGCATCCGAACCTTCGACATCCTGTTCCACCCTCTGCTCTACTATCTCCTGCACTTTCTCCTGCAGCCGATCCAGGGCCGCTTCGCCTGCTCGTTTGAGCAGGCCCAGTTTAGGCGGCGATGTTTCCTCCTCCGGCCCGGCGAAGGGGTCGCGGTCGTAGAGGCGACAGAAGACATAGCGCCCCAGAATACGAAGGGTCGCAAGCACCGGGGCGGCGAGCAGCATCCCCAGGATACCGCCCAGGCTGCCGCCGACGATGATACCGATCAGCACCAGCAGCGGGTGCAGGTTGAGGCTGCGGCCCAGGATGCGGGGCAAGAGCAGGTTTCCCTCAATCTGCTGGATCACGATGTACAGCCCGGCTACCAGCACCGCGAACCAGAAGTTGCCCAGCGGCAGGAAACTGGAGCCCTGGAAAAGGGCCAGCAGAACTGCGGGACCCATGGCGATGAGGGGACCAAGGCTCGGCACGAACTCCATCACCCCCGCAATAAGCCCCAGCATCACCGCGTATGGAAGACCGACTGCCAGACACACCGCAGTCGTGATGGCTGCCAGCGCCAGGCCCAGCAGCAACTGGCCGCGCAGGAATGCGTTCCACCCCTCCGTGATCTGCAAGCGTAGACGCACGAAGTCGTCACGATAGCCGGGAGGAGCCAGGTCATCCAACTGATCAATAATACGGCCGGCGTCCTTGACCATGTAAAAGGCGGCCATCAGAATAAAAAACAGCCAGAAGGCTCCCGAGGCAATGCTGAACGCAATGTCGAGAGTTCCCTGCGCGACCGAGCCCACGAAGCGGCTCAAGAGTGCGCTCAGTTCCCCATACACGCTGCTCAGATCCAGAGAATAACCTCCGATATCCACGGGCCGCTCGAAGAAAGCGCCGATGTCGGCGATGATGCGAATGAAGTCAATCTGTAAAGATCGCACAGCACGCTGGATGCTGGGCACCGCCGTCACAGGCGCGGCCATCACCCCCAGGCCGACTACGATCAGGAGCAGGAAGACGAACGCCGTGGCCCCTCCGCGCGAGAGGTGCAGGCGGTCGGTGACAAAGTCAACCAGGGGGTCGAGGATGAAGGCCAGTAGAAGCGCGATTACCAGCGGCGGAATGACGACGCGGAAGCGATAGGTCACCAGCGCCAGCAGGACTAAGATGCTGACGACGACGATACGTTTAGTGCCGGTGCTCCAACGTGGTACGGATTCGCCCATTGCCTGTACTCCTATTTATCCCCGGATGCGGATCGCCCACGGTGCCAACGCCCATACCCGCTCACGGGCCAGACTCCGCAGTGCATCGAGCAGTACCCCTAGGCCCCCACCCCCGGCCCTTCCCACTGCGAGGGGGAAGGGAGGTGGGAACAGGTCGTGGCGGGGCGGGTGCACCTGCACCACCGTGTACTCCCGTTCCGGCTTGAGACCGGCCAACTCTTTGGCCATCACCAGCGCCGTTTCAAAGTCGCCCAGTTCGTCCACCAGCCCGATCTCGCGTGCCTGAGCGCCGGTCCACACCCGCCCGCGTGCGATCTCTTCCACCTGCTCCTCCGCCATCCCGCGCCCCTCAGCCACGAGCGCCCTGAAACGGGCGTAGGACTCGCCCAGGTCACGGCGCACGCGGACACGTTCCTCCTCACTGAAAGAAGCCATCTCGGAGTAGAGGCCAGCCATCGCGCCCCGCTGCACCGTTTCGCGACCGATCCCCAGTCTCCTGTACAGATCCGTGGCGACGAACTTGCCGCCCCAGATGCCAATCGAACCAGTCAGCGTCGTCGGGCGGGCGACGATGCGGTTGGCCAGCGCCGAGACGTAGTAGCCACCCGAGGCGGCCTGCCCTCCCATCAACACGACCACCGGTTTGCGCTCTCGCAGCCGGCGCACCTCGCGGCAGATCAGATCGGAGGCGATAGCCGAGCCGCCTGGCGTTTCGACGTGGAAGATGACCGCCACGATGCGCTTGTCGGCCTCGGCACAGCGCAACGCATGCACGATTGTCTCCGCCCCGGCCTGTGCTTCGATGAAGGGAAGCGGCACCGGAGTGGGGACGCGGCGACTGCGGCCCGGCACGATCATCCCCTCCAGCGAAACCACGCCAATACGCTGGCGCGTGGTCCACTTGATCGGCTGCTGAAGCCGGCGGGCAGCCTCCCGCCAGGTGAGCAGGGACATGCTCGTTGTTCCATCGCCCAGGTGATACGCCAATTCGTCCTCGTAGAGCACCGCGTCGGCCAGTCCGACCTCGACCGCCTCGGAAGGACTTAGCGGCATGGTGTCAATCAGTTCGCGTACCCGCGCCGGAGCGAGGCCCCGCCCCTCGACGATGGCGGTGACGATCTCGTCGAAGTAGGAGTCGAGGATAGTATTGAGCATCTCCCGATGCGGCTCGCTCATCGTCGAACGGCGGAAGGTATCAGGCGAAACCTTGTACTCAGCGATGGCCTCAAGGTCGGCCTCCACCCCTGCCAGCGCCAGCGTGTCCTTGAGGAACACCGGCTCGGCCCGCAACCCCAGCGCGAAGAGGCTGCCGGATTGGGGGAGAATGATCTCGTCGCAGGCCGAGGCCAGGTAGTAGTCCCAGGTGTCAGCACCGGGCAGCCAGGCGACCAGCCGCCTTCCCTTGGCGCGCAGACCGAGCAGATGGCGACGCAGACTGTAGAGCGTGGATGGCCCGGCCCGGAGCGTGTCGAAACGCAGCACCACATCCTGGACACGGTGGTCGTTGCCGATCATCTCCATCGCCGCCCGCACGTCCTCCAGGCTGACCTCCTGAGGAAAGAGCGGCAGGCGGCTGAAGGGAAAGGGCAGCGGCTCACGCCAGACCGTCAGTTCGGGGTAGGAGCCACGGATGGACAGGACCACACAGTCAAGTCCCTTGCGGCGCAGGGAGCGCAGGAAGTTGCGGGTCGCCAGTGCGGTGTTGCGCGGGAGATCACGTGGCCTCATAGTGTTGCGCCCCCACCCACCAGCAATTCCAGCAATCCATCAGGATACAACGGCAGACCATCCGCCTGAAACTCGCGCAGCGACATCCAACGGGCCGGCAGAATTTCGTCCTCCTCGTGCACCTCAAAGATTTCTCGCTCATAGAAGGACGAGTCGGCCAGGGTCGCCTCGTAGAGCAGGACAATCTCGTGGCCGCTCTGGTCGTTGCAAGTGAAGATGTTCTCTGTGGTGGCCAGGTAACGCACGTTGACCAATTCGACGCCCAGTTCCTCGCGGAACTCGCGCCGGAGCGCCTCCTGGCTGCGCTCCCCAAACTCAATGCCGCCACCCAGTGGCCGGTAGAAGATCTCATCTTTGTGGTCGTAAGCCTCGAAGACTAAAATTTCGTCGCCACGCCAGATGATGCCCAGCGCCAGCGGTCGGATTCGCTCATTGTTCATTGGTTCATCATTCATTAATCCTATACCAACCGCAGTCCAGGCACAACGTCCAGATCCCAGCCAGCGCGCTCGCCTGAAATGAAGCGCCGATGCGCACAGGCGCCCACCATCGCCGCGTTGTCGGTGCAGAGGATCGGCGGCGGATAGTAGACCGGCACCCCAACACGCTCGGCGGTCGTGGCCCGCAGCACCTGATTGGCTGAGACACCCCCGCAGAGTAACACGGCCGTCACGCCGAACTCCTCCGCTGCCTGCGCCGCCTTGGCCGACAGCACATCCACCACCGCCGCCTGGAAACTGGCCGCCATGTCGGCCAAGAGATGGCCCTGGGGCGGATCGCTGTGCTTCTGAACCATGCGCAGCACGGACGTCTTGAGCCCGCTGAAACTGAAGTCGTAACTATCGTCCAGCCAGGCGCGGGGAAAGCGGCAGGCCTCCGGGTTGCCACCCTGGGCCGCCTCTTGAATCGCCGGCCCGCCAGGGTAGGGGAGCCCCATCAATCGCCCCACCTTGTCAAATGCCTCGCCCGCGGCGTCATCGAGCGTACCGCCCAGATATTCATAATCGCCGTGGTTGCGCATCAGGATCAATTCGGTGTGGCCGCCGGAGACGACAAGCGCCAGCAGCGGGAACTCCAACCCCCCACCCTCCTCCCCCCACGGAGCCGCACCCTCGCTTTCCACCTCCAGCCAGTGGGCGTAGATGTGCGCCTCCAGGTGATTAACCGGTACGAGCGGCAGATTGCGCCCCAGCGCAAGCCCTTTGGCAG
>JAUWOI010000180.1 GCA_030612185.1 Anaerolineae bacterium | reverse complement strand
CTTCAGAACCACCCACTGCGCCCCCCACTGCCATTCCGGCCGTTCCTCCACCCGCCGACGTCGCCGCCTGGCCCCACGAAACGGTGCGGCTGATCAACGAGGTGCGCGCCGCGCACGGCCTGGGGCCGCTGGCTTACAACGAGACGCTGGCGCTGGCAGCCCAGGGACAGGCGAACGACTGTGCCCAGCGTGGCTGGTGCAGCCACACCGGCTCCGACGGCTCGAACATCAAGACGCGCATCCTGCGCGCGGGCTACGACCCCGCCAGTTGGGCGGAATGTTGGGCGCAGCGCCAGACGCCCCAAGGCGCGGTGGACATCTGGATGGACGAGGTGCCGCCCAACGACCCGCACCGGCGCACGTTGCTCACCACCTGGCTCTCGGAGATCGGCATGGGCGTGGCCCAGACCACCTGGGGCTACTACTTCATCGCCGATTTCGGCCGGCCGCGCGTGGCCGCCCCTTGACATCCACCCATCCTGAGTACAATAGACTGGCCACAGCCCCGTGCGGCTGTGAGCCTACTTTGGACAACCGAAAGCACCATTCTCCTTGCACCTCTCAAGATTATGTGCTATAATTAGCACAAAGGGAAGTGAAAACGAGGCGAAAACCATGCGCTATACCCACCCACTAGATGATTTACTCAGTAGTCAGGCTCGGCTGAGAATCCTGCGCTATCTCTGCACTGTCGAAGGTGAGTATACCGGGCGGGAGATTGCCCGTGCTATCGGGATGGGGGAAACACCCACACATCGGGCCTTGAGAGATCTGGCCGACACGCTGGTCGTGCTCTATCGCGTGGCCGGGCGCGCCCACTACTACCGCTTGAACGAGCACCACGCCCTGGTGGAACGAGTGCTGCATCCTCTATTCGCGGCAGAGAGGACTCAACGGGACGCCGCTATCGCCGAACTACTGGCCGGGGTGGACGTCCCCCTGGATGCGGCGCTGATCTACGGCAGCGTGGCACGGGAGGAGGACACCTGGCGCTCCGACCTGGACGTCCTCCTGGTGATGCCCGCAGCTGACGATGCCCAACGGACCGCCGAACGCCTATGGCAGCACGATGGGGATCTGCTCCGGCGCTACGGGGTGATCTCGGTTCAGGCTCTATCCAGGAACGAACTGGCCGCCAGGGTACAGCGCGGCGAGAAGTGGCTGGTGGAGGCTCTACGGGACGGCGTGGTCGTCAGAGGCACATCCCCCCAGCGACTGTTGCACGGGCAGGCGATGACTTGAGCCCTTCGACTTCGCTCCCCTCGACTACACTCGGGGCAGGCAGGGCAAGCCTGTTGAAAGGAGACGACGCGATGATCAAGAAAGCCAGACGGCGCTCCGACGCCGCGCGCATCCGTACGGTCGGGTCGGCCGCCTGGCGGAACTACCTGCAGCGTGCTCAACAGACCCTGCGGGCGATGCAGCGTTCCGCCGCAGAGGAAGATTGGGCCGCCGTGGCTGCCATCGCCCCCACCTGCGCCATCGCCGCCGCCTACGCAGTAGTGGCGCGGATGGCCGGCGTAGTGGCCAGAGATGAAGACCACACAGCAGCCGCCGAACTGCTGCTGGCCCACGGCAGTGAACTGGAGGGAGTGCGGCGTGCAACACAACATCTGCGCCGGCTACTAGAGCGCAAGACCACAGCCCAGTACGGTGAGGGGCCTATCACCGCCTCGATAGCACGGGATATGCTGACCCACGCTGACCGGTTGTTAGCCTGGACAGAGAAGCAACTCGAAGATTCTTGAGGAGATGCATGGAACACATCCCCTTGCTCAAGGACAGCGGGCCTGCGCCCCGAGGGCTGAGACCGATGCGTAGGCTCCTGTTGTTGGTGATGCTGATGACGCTCGTGGGGTGCACGGCCCCCGATCCCACTACCTCCCCGTTACGACTTCCCACCCGAGCCGTCATTCCTACTCCTACTCCCGCCCCCACTTCCTTCTCCATCGGCGCGCAGACCTACTACGAGGAGGGGTTGGGCTGCCAGGAAGCGGGCGACGCCGCTGGGGCGTTACAATCCTTCACCTGGGCCATCCAACTAGCGCCCGACTTCGCGCCGGCCTACATCGCGCGCGGCACCGTCCACCTGGCACAAGGGGAACTCCGCCTGGCGCTGGCCGACGCCGATGGTGCGCTGGAGGCCGACCCGGCCAGCGCCCCAGCCTACGCGCTGCGCGGCGAGACGCAACGCCTGCTGGACCGCGCCCGCCCGGCGTTGGAAGCCTTCGACCGTGCCCTGGCCCTGGACCCTGACCTGAAGGCAGAGACCTTCCGCTCCCGCTGGCTGACCGCCCGCGCGGCCCGCGACTCCAGTCGTCTGCTGGCTCTCAGCCGTGAGTACACCACCGCCCACCCCGACGACCCGCTGCGCCACTACTACCACGGCTGGGCGTTCATCGAATTGAGTGCACCCGTCACCACCATCAACACCCTGGTCGAGGGAATCGAGGCCACCTCCGACCCGCCCGCCCTGCTCTGGTTCGCGCTGGGGCGGGCCTACGCGGAGAACGGCTCCTGGCAGGAGGCGGTTACTTCGTTCGAGGCCGCCCGCGCGTTGGTGCAGGCCGGCGATACCAGCCTGGCCATCCACTCCGACCAGCCCATCGCCGACCTCTTCGGTGCGCTGGGGCAAGCCTACCTGGGCGCCGGCCGCTGCGTGGACGCTGAGATGATGCTGGAGTACGCCCTCTCCGTCGGCGCTCCGGCCTCTGAATACGCCGCCGCGCTGAGGAAGGCGCGCCTCTGTCAGACCCCCACCCCCAGCGCCACGCCCTATCCGACTGTGACACCGTGGGGAGGCTGAAACATGTGAATGGTCAGAGTCTGCCGCGCCAATGGGCACCCCTGCGAGGACGTGAAGCGTCAAACGTGAAACGTCAAACGTCAAACGTCAAACGTCATCTCACTTCACTTTTGACGTTTGACGCTTGACGTTTGGCATATTGACGCCTTGTGTTATACTATGCCAGCAAAACCTACCAAGGAGGCCGATACGATGGTAAGCGAAGACCTGCTGAAGATCCTGCGCTGCCCTTATTGCGTCAGCGGCGAGACGCGCAAGCCCGGCGACGACCCGGGCCGGCTGGAACTGCTTCACGATTGCTGGCTCGTCTGCCAGGAGCCCGATTGCGGCCGCAAATATCCCATCCGCGACGACATCCCCGTGATGCTCATCGAGGAGGGGGATAAATGGACCGGCGTGGCCGTCGAGGATCTGCCGGTTCCGCCGCCAGCCGAGTAGTTCTATAGAGACCAACAGGGTTGAGCCACTAACATGGTTAGTTAGTTGGTTGGTTGGTTGCAGTGGGCTCGACCCGGTGGAGGATATTAAAGGATGCTTCAGTGGCGGGTGATCCTATTGGCAGTGCTGGCTGTGCTGCTGCTACTGGGCGGACTAACGACCCTCATCCTGCCTGATCCCTACGAGGGCCCGCTGCTCTATCACCTGGATGCGGAGCACTCCATCCGCGCCTTCGATGTGCTGGGAGGGGTATTGCTGGCACTGGGGTGCGCCGTGGCCTGGAGCGCCGGTGCTATATGGCAGCGACGGATGCATGCTTCCTGACCGGCCTGGGACCTACGTGCTGATTCTGCATCTGCCGTGTCCAATGACCATCACCGTCGGGCGACTGGGCTGCTTCCACTTCCCGTCCGGCTGGTACGCTTACGCCGGCAGCGCCCGCGGGCCAGGCGGGCTGGCTGCCCGTCTCGCCCGCCACCTGAGGACCTCCAAACCCCTGCGCTGGCACGTGGACTATCTGCGGGCCCACGCTCAGCCGGTCGAGGTGTGGTACACAGAGGGTCACCGGCGACAGGAATGTGCCTGGGCCGCAGCGCTGTCCACGCCCCCCGGCGCTTCCATCCCTGTGCCCCGCTTCGGCGCTTCTGATTGCCACTGTCCAGCCCATTTGACCCACTTCGCCGTGCCACCTGACCTGGCGGCCTTCGCCCGTGCCGTGGGTGAACCCGTGTCGCAGGAGAAGTTGAATGTCTGACGACTTCCACAACCTCTGGCAACCGTTCGTGGACGCTATCGCCGCCGGCGACGACGCCCGCACCGAGGAAGCCGCGTTGGCCCTGGGATACCTGGGCGAGACAGCGCTGCCCCCGTTACACGACCTCCTGGCCGACCCCGACCCCGACTGTCGCTGGTGGGCGGCCCGCGCACTGGCCGCCGTCGCCACCTCCGCCGCCCGGCAACTGCTTATCACCGCCCTGAGCGACCCCGATGCCGACGTGCGCGCTTGCGCCGCTCAAGGGCTGGGAGAACTGCAGGCCGCGGAAGCGGTGGACGGACTGGTGCGCTGCCTGTCCGACCCCAGCCCCTTCGTCTCCCGCATCACCGCCGACGGCCTGGCCCGCATCGGCCCGCCCGCCGTCCCGGCCCTCGTCGCCGCGCTGCAGGAGGGAGATGTGCTGGCCCGGGCGGGTGCGGCCCGCGCGCTGAGTATCATCCAGCCCGAAGAGGCCATCCCCGCCCTCTGCGCCGCGCTCGACGACCCCAGCGCCATCGTAACTTACTACGCGGAAGAAGCGTTGGAACGAATGGGGGTGGGGCTGGTGCTTATCCAGCCATAGCACCGGTTGACCTTCGCGCCAAATTGCACTATACTGAGGCTATGCCAGAAGGATAAGAGCGCCTCGTCTCTTTTCGGGAGCCCGAGGCGATGACCGGGACCGTGGGCGCGCCCTGGTATCCCCAAGTGTACCACGAGGGGCCGTCCCACGCAGGGGGCGGCCTTCTGCGTACATGATCGCGGCAGAAGACCTGTCCTGGTGGGAAGGTGGGTAGCACAATGACAGAACCCAAGCGCCTCGACAAATACGAAATCCTCGAAGAGATCGGGCGTGGCGGTCAGCACGTCGGGAGGAGAAGAAGATGATACTCATTCCCAAAGAACTACTGGAGCAATTTGAACGGGGCAACGCGCTGTTATTCATCGGTGAGCGCATCACGCGCGATGCGGAGGGACAAGCGGTCATAGACCGTTTGGTGGCCCAGTTGGCTGCCCGGTGTAACGTGACCGATGAAGGTGAACTCTCTTTCCCTGAAGTGGCTCAGTCTTATGAGGACGAAAAAGGACGGCAGACGCTGGCCCAGTTCCTGCGCGACCAATTGGAGGAGCGTGGCGATGAGCCACAACAGGCCCATCGTTTGATCGCCGGGCTGACCGACTGCAACGTATTGGCCACCACCTGCCTCGACCGGCGGCTGGAGAGAGCCTTCGAGGAAGCAAGGCGGCCGTTGGACGTGATCATCGGCAACGTGGACGTGGCCTTCGAGGATGAGCGCAATGTACAGTTGTACAAACTGCGTGGATCGGTGGAGCAGGTTGAGTCGCTGGTATTGACCGAGGACGACTACGAAACCTTCTTCGAGGGTCAGGCCAGCATCTCGGTGGTGCTGCAGGGGTACCTGGCCCGCAAGACGATCCTGTTCGTGGGCTACGACCTGGCCGACCCGCACTTCAAGCGGCTGTACCGCAAGGTGACTACCCCACTGGACGATTACGCCCGGCGTGCCTACGCTTTCGGGGAAACGCCGCCGCCGAGGGTGTGCCGCTGGTGTGAGCGCCACGGCATAGACGTGGTTGAGGCCGACGCCACGGCCTTCCTGGAAGCACTCACCGAGCAACTGGCGGCCCGTGCAAGGCCGGCCCCTGCTGTCCCACCAATGCTCGTCGAGGAACCCACCGTGCCTCTGCCTGAGCGCCCTTACAAACTTCTCGACTACTACGAGGCCAGAGACACGGCCATCTTCTTCGGGCGACGGCAGGAGACGCAGACGCTGAGTTCGTTGATTCACGCCCACCGCTTGGTGCTGTTGTACGGCGCTTCGGGTGTAGGCAAGACCTCGCTGCTGCTGGCCGGAGCCGTGCCCCGACTTGAGAACGCCGAGCCGCCCTACGAGATCGCTTACGTGCGGGCATTGGAGGACCCGGCCCTCGTCATCCGTCGTGTGGTGCGACGAAGGCTGCCAGAGGCCGATCTGCCCGAAGACGGGTTGCTGGTGGACTTCCTCGACGGGGCGACCAAAGCGCTGGGCCGCACGCTGGTCATCGTCCTCGATCAATTCGAGGAGTTTTTCATCCGGTTGAGCCCCGAGTTTCGCGCGGCCTTCATCGCCGAGTTGGGGATGCTGTACGAGACCCGCGATGTGCCGGTCAAAGTGGTGCTGAGCCTGCGCGAGGACTGGCTGGCATCGGTGAGCGAGATTGAAGGGCGCATCCCCGAGGTGTTCCGCATCCGCATGCGGTTGTTGCCCCTGACCCGCGACCAGGCCTGCCAGGCGACCAGCGCGCCGGTTGAGCGGCTGGGAGTGAGCTACGAGCCGGCGCTGGTCAAACAGTTGTTGGACGACCTGACGGGACGCGAGGGAGCAGCAGTGATGCCGCCCCAGTTGCAGATTGTGTGCAGTGCGCTGTACGACGGGCTGGGGTCTGGCGAACGCCAGATCACGCTGGCGGCGTACGAGCGGCTAGGCGGCGCCCGTGGCGTGCTGCAGAAGTACCTGGACGACGAATTGGCCCGGTTGGGTAGCGACGAGCGACCGCTGGCCCGCGACGCGCTGGAGGAATTGGTGACCTCGCAATCCACCAAGGCGGTGAAATCCGGCGACGAACTGGCCATGGCACTGGGGGTGGATGCATCTGATTTGCAGCCTGTTTTGGAGAAGTTGGTGTGGGCGCGGCTGCTGCGCCCTGTAGAACGCACAGAGGCGGCCGGGCGGGCCTACGAACTGGCTCACGAATACCTGATTGCTGAAATAACGCTAAGCCCAGAAGCCGTGGCCCGCAAAGAAGCGGAGGAATTGCTGCGGCAGGGCGTGGATAACTGGCAGCGCTTCGGAGCGTTGCTTTCGGCTGAGACCTTTGCGTTGATTGACGGACAGCGCGACCGGCTGCGACTAGGTGCGGAGGCGCAGGAATTGATGCTGCGCAGCGCGCTGCGCCACGGGCGGTCGGTGGGGGATTGGCTGGTGCGGGTGGAGAACGGAGAGCAGGCGCTGACGCTGACCCAGGAAGCGCTCTTAACACCGCAGGGCGAGCCAGCCCGTCAGAGCCTGAGCACTGCGGACGGCAACGTTGAGCCAATTGAGGCACAGCGTGTTCGTGCTTTGGCGGCCCGGCTGGCGGTGTGCTGGCGACAGGCGCGGGGCGTGGAACGCACGCGCGCTTCCGACGCACTGTGGGTATTGCGTCCGTACCTGCCGCGCAGGCAACGACTGCGATTGGCCCTGAGCCGCTCACCGCGCCTGATGCGGCGCGTGGCGCTGCCACTAGCTGGCATGTTAGTGGGAGCCTTGATTATCGCCCTGATCATTTGGGGGCCGCGCTGGTTGACGCCCAAGCCCGACATCAAGTGGGTGGACGTGCGCGCCGGGGAGTTCATGATGGGTTCCAACCCGGAAGTGGATTCTGGTGCATACGGTGATGTGATGCCTCAACACCCGGTCTACGTGGACGCCTTTCGCATCAGCAAGTACGAAATCACCAATGCCCAGTACGGCCAGTGCGTGCGTGTCACGATCTGCGACGAGCCGGGGGGACTCCAGCATTATTCAGATCCGGCCTACGCCGATCACCCGGTTGTCTACGTCTCCTGGTACGACGCGCAGACGTTCTGTGAGTGGATCGGAGACGGTCTGCCGACGGAGGCGGAGTGGGAGTACGCGGCGCGAGGGCTGGAGGGGCGCATCTATCCCTGGGGCAACGATGCGCCAGACTGCGACAAGGCAAACTATTCCGGCTGTGTGGATGATACAACTGCTGTAGGCTCTAACCCGGAGGGCGCCAGTTGGTGCGGGGCGGAGGATATGGCGGGCAACGTCTGGGAGTGGGTCAATGACTGGTATGATCGTGACTATTATGACGTCTCACCAGACAGCAACCCACCAGGTCCCGATGGTGGACGTTACAAGGTGTTGCGCGGGGGCTCGTTCCGCTACTATTGGAGCCTCGTCCGCGTGGCCTATCGCTACGGCTACACGCCCTCCTATCGTATCTACAACATCGGGTTTCGGTGTGCTGGTGTTGCGCCAGGACGGTGAGTTTCTGGGCTTCTGGTTGCGTGAACCGAAGACCATTAACCTAACACAATGAAAGGAGTGTGTCCTGACAATTCCCCTGTTCGGTCAGGTAGTCTG
>JAUWOI010000413.1 GCA_030612185.1 Anaerolineae bacterium | reverse complement strand
ACGCAGCAGATCGCTTCCGCAGGCTTGGACCGCCGAGCGCGCGTGCTCGCTCACAGTTGTCGCACCGGCAAAAGGCTTCCGGCTAGGCATTCGCTGCGGCGGTTCCCAAGAAGGTGACGATCATCTTGCCTCCCTTTTTGTCTCCGCATTCAATTGGAGGCTTCTTTAGTCAATGTCACAAGTCTAACCTGGTCATTGCGATAAGGCGTGGGCCAACGGAAGCGAGATAAAGCCGCCCGCTTCGCAGGGTCGGCTGCACGCAAGTGTGTTCCATGTATGTTTGCATTTCAATCAGAGAGCCACTCAGCCGCAGCCCTCGGGAGCAGCGCCAGCGAACCTCGGCGCACGGTCGGCTCGGGCAGCGATTCGATGAACAGCGGGCCGTAAGTCTTGGTGAGGGACCGCCTGTTGAGGATGACCACGATGCCCCGGTCGGTGCAGGTACGGATGCCCCAACCAAAGCAGGACCTTCAGGTGAATTACTCGATGTGCTCTTATGCTATGGTCTCAACGTGCGGATATTCGAGAATCTTGCTATCAGACGTTTTGCTTTCGGCAACGCTCCCGAATGGATCAATATAACGAATTGGCTTGCCCCGCAAGGGATAGTGTCTACGATGCTCCCGTTCACGCTCGCGGCGGCGCACAATGACTTCGACTTTTTCGCCTGCAAGGAAAGGCAACTCCTTGATTATGAGTGTTCTATTGCTTGAGACCATCGTTTCTACACGGTATGTTTGCATTTTCCCTCCCGTTGACCTACGTTAGTATCACACTTGCTGACCCTGTTATGACTGTCGCCATTGTACCTGCTTGGAGGGCGGTTGCCTGATATACGATTATACTACCGAAGAAGGACCTGTCAATCAGAGAGCCACTCAGCCGCAGCCCTCGGGAGCAGCGCCAGCGAACCTCGGTGCACGGTCGGCTCGGGCAGCGATTCGATGAACAGCGGGTCGTAACTCTTGGTCAGTAGCCGTTTGTCGAAGATGACCACGGAGCAACTGCTCTGCTACCTCCTCGACAATCTCCGAACTCTTATGAAGATCACGACGGTCAGACCCAGCAGCAATACTGCTGCCAACGCGATGACCAATACCCACACTCCGTCACTCCCTCTGGGCGTTGGCGTCGAGGTGGAGACCGTAGCCGTCGGCACTGTACTGCTCGCCGTACCCGCATCCCCGCTCAGGACAAAAGCGGCCCAGTAGTACGGGTGCGCCCACTCCGGATGCGCCGGGTCGGTGCGCACCTCATTCTGCGCTGTCTGTAGTGCCTCCGCCTTGCCCATCCCCGCCAGCAGGTGGGTGTAGAAGCGGACCATCAATGTTCCTGTCGCCTCATCGTCCACCGACCACAGGCTGGCCACCACCGTCGGTGCACCGTAGAGGAAGGCGCGGTTCAGGCCCACTACTTCATCTCCGGCGCTCAGTTTCCCCAATTGCGTCTGGCAGGCACTGAGCACGACCAGGTCGGCCTGCTGTAGATCCAGCCCGTACACCTCGTGGACGTTCAGGTGACCGTCGTCGTCCGCACCTGGGGCCAGCCAGAGGCGGGAGAAGAGAGGGGCAGCGGGGTTGAAACTGCCGTGGGCCGCCAGGTGGACCGCCCCGGCCGCACCCACTTGCGCCGATAGCGCTCCCTCGCTCGCTTCGGTTCCCACGAGTGACTCCGCGCCAAATAGCCCGGCCACCGCCTCTGCTTCCTGGGCTGCGTGGTCCAGCCGGGGTAGATCGGGGTTATCGGTCTGCGGGTCACCCAGGACCAACGGAGCGGTCGGCTCCCGCCCCGTCTTGGCCTGGATGAAGGGCAGCGCGCTGGCGGAGGGAAGTTGGAAGAGGATAAACTGCTCGCCAAAGTACCGCTCCCCGTCGCTCAACGCGGCAAAGGGCACGTAGTGGAGCGCCTGGTGGGGAATGATGCCCACCTTGGGTGTGGACAAGTAGGGTTTCAGAGGTGCGACGAGCCAGGCGTAGAGGTCGCTCAGGCTGCGGGGGTGGGGATTGCTCAGGTTGGCCAGGCCCAGGCGACGAAAGTTCTCGACTGCTCTGGCGATCTCTTCCGCGCTGGCGGGCAACTCGACCATCTGGAAGTCATCGTGGGTAAGGATGGAGGCCAGGATATTCTCGTCGGTCAGATAGTAGGCCACCAGCGTGGTCTGATCGTCGAGGAGCGCCTGGGTGTCGGTGACGGTGGTGGCGGGCACCGTTACCAGCGAGGCCAGTTCAGGGTTCGTCAGTTGGAGCCGGGCCAGCAGGTCCCCATACTCCTGCTGCTTGGTCGTCAGTTGTGTTTCGATGGAGCGAATAATCTGCTCATCCTGCTGATCAGGCGATTTGGACTTTTCGGCCAACAGACTGCTTTCGAGGGCAGCCAGTTCGCCGTGCAGTGTCTGCTCCTGGTGCAGAAGCGTGGCGTCACTGCTCTGGCGCACGTCCGGCCGGTTGTTGCCCAGCGCGTCCAGGAAGGCGCGGGCGCGGTTGCGCTCGGAGAGGTTGAAGGCCTCGTCGGTGCGCCCCATTGCAACGAGAAGGCGGACGGCGTTCTGGTAGACGTCCACGTCCTGGCCGGCCAGGGCGATCTGGAAGGCCTCGACCTTCACACTTTTGCGAATTGCCTCGCGGACGGCAATGGACTGGAGGTAGAATTCTAGCGCCCCAGAGTTGTCCCCCTCCTGCTCGTGGATGCGCCCGATGCTGTCCAGCGTTATCGTCTCTCCCCATCGGTTGCCGATCTCCCTAAAGATGTCCAGCGCTTCCTGGTAGTAGACTAGTGCCTGTTTGTAGTCTGACAAGGCTTCATACACACTGCCAAGGTTGTTCAGCGTCGTTGCCTCTCCTGCCCGATCACCAATATCGCGCTGGATAGATAGCGCCTGTTGATGGTGAGCCAGTGCCCGCTGGTGGTCAGAGAGGTCGGCGTAGACCGTTCCAATGTTGTTCAGCGCCGCCGCCTCTCCTGCCCGGTCACCGATCTCTTCGAACATGTCCAGTGCCTGCTCGTAGTGGGCCAGCGCCTGCTCCTGGTCATTCTGGCCAAGGTAAACGTTCCCGATATTGCCCAAGGTCACCACCACTCCTGAAATGTCACCCCACGTTTCAAATTCGGATAGTGCCTGCTGGTAGTATGCCAATGCACCCTCATAGTCGCCCAGCCTGCTATAGACATTCCCCATGTTACCCAGAATCCTTCTACTGTCGTTCGTACTGATTGAGAGCGCCTCCTGGTAGTAGGCCAGCGCCTGCTCATAATCGCTCAGGCCGAAGTAGATCGCCCCGATCCTAACTAGCGTCATTGCCTCTCCCTGCTGTTCATCGCTCTCACGATCGAGGGTCAGCGCCTGATCGTAATAGGCCAATGCCTGATCGTAGTCGCTCAGGCTACCGTAGACATCACCGATTCCGCTCAACATCCTCGGCTCCAGCCAGCGGTTGTCAATCTCCTGGGCTACGGAGAGGGCCTGTTGGTAGTAGGCCAATGCCTGTTGGTAGTCGCAAAGTCCCAAGGCTCCATTACCTGATAGTTGCAGCGCAGTGGCCTCATTATGCCGGTTACCCGTCTGCTGGTACAAGGAGAGGGCAGCAAGGGCGGCTTCTATCTCACTCTGATAGTCGCCCATTTGGTGAAAGGTCATAGCATCAACCAGCAACGCCTGGGCCTGCTCCTCCAACACGTAGACCGGGGCTTGAGTGGGTGCGGCGGTGATGTCCGGTGTCGCTTCCCCATCCTTTTCTGGCTCAGGGGTTGCTTGGGGGATGGGCAGCGTCTGAAGGTCTGGAAGGGTAGCCACAAAGTTGTCGAAATGAACCTCCGTTGGCTCATCCTCGTAGGAAGTTGCCATGAGCAAGACATCGCCTCGCATGAACAGTGTGTCTCTCGCCTCGGCCAGCAACTCCCCGTTGACGAACAGTGCCAGGTAATCCCCGGCGCACACCGCGCGGATGTGGTTCGTCGCATTTCCCTGGTGGATAGCCGTCGATTCTTGCCACTCTACCAACCAGTCGTATGCCCCTTTATTGACCTTGGCGATTCCATAGCGACCATCCCCACTGATGAACATGTAGTAACCGCCAAAGCCCTGCATCCTGCATCCCACCCCATAACTGTTATGGTTATTGGATGGCGCTGAAATCTGGGTAGCATCCACATCAATGACGACATCGTTGAAGTAACGGTTGGCGCTGCCTATCTCCGGGCTACCGTGCTCATTCGAGATGATAAAGTAGACGCCGGATTCATAGCCCGCTCTGCCGCCAGTATCGTAGCCTTCTTCCTCCCCGGTCTTCACATCCCAGCCGCTGCCCGGGTTGCTGAAATCATCCTCGAAAAGCACATTTTCATCGGGGGGTGGTGTTGGTTCCTGGGCGGGCGGCACGGCCGCGACCGGCTGCTCCATAATAGATAGCAACAACAGCACCA
>JAUWOI010000323.1 GCA_030612185.1 Anaerolineae bacterium | reverse complement strand
CCACCAGCCTCAGCCCAGACCACCCCGACGTCCTGACCTACGTACAACTGATCCGCTTCCACGCCGGCGCTGACCCGCACGACCCGGCGCAGGTGACGGTGCGTCCCAGCCGGGAGGTCATTGCCGAGATCGCAGAGGCTAACCCGGGATCCCTATGGTTCATGAGCAACGAGCCGGATTCCATTTACCAGGGTGATCCCATCTACCCCGATGTGTATGCCCACGTCTACCACGACTTTTACACCTACATCAAGGGGCTCGATGCCACTGCTCTCATCGCCAACGGTGGCATTGTCCAGCCCACCCCCTGCCGGCTGGAGTACCTGGATATTGTGTGGGACACGTATCAACAAACCTACGGCGAGCCAATGCCGGTGGACGTGTGGAACATCCACGCCTTCATCCTGCGCGAGGTATATGGCTCCTGGGGAGCCAGCACGCCGCCGGGGGTTGATCCCAGTTGTGCCATGGACTATTCTGTGGATGATGGCGGTAACATAGACATACTTCGGGACAACATGAGGGCGATGCGGGAATGGATGAAGGAAAAAGGGTACCAGGACAGGCCATTGATCGTGTCCGAATACGGCGCTCTCTGGCCAGAGTGGTTTGCCCCCCAATTTACCCCTCAGCGGGTCAGCCATTTTATGACCCAGACCTTTGATCTGTTTCTCAACGAGACCTATCCAGACATTGGCTATCCGGGCGACGACTACCGGTTGGTGCAGGCATGGGCCTGGTACAGCCTTTCCGACCAGAGTTACAACGGCTACCTGTTTTACAATGGCTCCCAGCAGATCTCCCCGATGGGGCAGGCCTACGCCGACTACACCGCCGCCCTAACTGACGCACAATACATCGATCTGGCGATCCAACTGTGGGTCGATCTTGACCCGCTCGAGCACCTCACCCCAACCGTGCCCTACGACGCGCTGACTGTCACTCTCCAGACGGCGGGGGCCGTCGCCAACCTGGGTAAGGTGGAGGCGACTGGCGTGGTCATTACTTCCCCGTTGCTGGGTTTCCAGGCCACGCAGGATGTGTCCGGCCGGTACGAGGAAGACATTACTCCGCTGCCACTCCCGACGCTCGTGCTCACCCAGCCTGGTGTGTACGATGTGTCGCTCATAGCCGACCCGGCCCAGGCGTTGGGCGACCCGCGACGCTGGAACAACTCCTTCACGTCCACCGTGGATGCCCGGCCCGACTTGCTGGTTTCGGCGACGGCCTGGATCATACAGCCACCGGGTACCCTGAGTGGTGTGCTGGGCGTCACTTTGACGGTGGCCAACGGGGGATCGTGGCCCTCACCGCCCGTTTCGGGCACGCTCTCCCTGAGCGACACGCAAGGCACCCTGTTTCTGCCCGCTCAGAGTTTCCCCATTCCGGCCCTCGGCTCTGGCGCTCAGGTGACCATCGTGGAAGAATTGGCTCTGCCCACTTTGAGCGACGATTTCTACCGCCTGGCGCTGGAGGTGGATAACGATGGGGTTGTGGATGAGTGGGACGAGAGCAACAATCGGATTGAGATGGTGGTCCCTATCGTCGTCACAACTACGCTGCAACCCGATGTCGCTACTGTGCTGACCTCGACCGGCGGCCACCTGGCGTTCCTGTTCCCCGCCGGGACGGTGACGACACCTACGGAGATACAGTTTGTGCCTCGCATGATGTCTGAATTGCCGTCCGGCCCTCTGGTTGGCGTCACTGCCTTTGCATTGACCGCGTGCCAGGGTGGGCAGCCGATCTCTCTGACCCCGCCTCTTCCGATTACCATCACCTGGCAGTATACAGATACTGACGTGGCGGGGTTGGATGAGGATGCCCTGGGTCTGTACCGGTTGATGGAGGGGAATCTCTGGCAGCGCGTGGTCTGCCCGGCGCGGCAGCACCTGCCAGAGGTGAACCGGCTGAGTACCTGTATCCAGCAGTTGGGCGAGTACGTTTTTGGGCAGGGCTACGTGCTGTACGTGCCGCTTTATTTGGCGAGTGGCGAGGCGAGTGGTTCACAGACGCAACTTTCGACACAGGGGGTGCTCCCCGGTTCTCCGCTGCGGTTGCCGCCGTGGGCTATCCTGCCAGCGTCGCGTTGAGTCGCGTTGCAATGCAATCGTCGCGTGAGCAGCCCCGACTACTTTAGCAGCCCTGAGGGATTCCCCGTTGGCCGGTGAGCTTCTCTCTATCCCTGCGCTCGCGTCCATGCTTTACCTCCACATGGGTACAGCCCCCTGGCGGTGACCGCCGCGTGGTGAGAAACATGTTCTACCTTGCCCAGATCCGATAAGGAACCTTTGATCAACCTGGTACGTCTAAGAGATGGGTGATTCTTACATATTGTAGGGACACGCTGAGGCAGAGTCACTGGTGGATGCCAGGTTAGTCACATGGTGTAGTTGTGCCCGGAGGTAAACATGAAACTCAAGTGGATTTGGCTCTCGATTGGCTGGCTGATGATCGCGGGCGTGGTTGGTTGCGGTCAGATGGTATCCTCGCTTTCCGTAGAAACCGCCCCCACACCACGACCGGACACACCAGTTGGTGAGGCAGTGGTTTCAACCGCTACCGTCGAGCCTACAAGCACGCTTGAGGCGGAACCGTCCCCGCCCGGCACCGATCCGAGTGAGGAAGCAACCCCTTCTGCAGTGGAAACACCCGCGCCGCTGGGGACTGCTGTCCTCATCTCCCCCACACAAGTGATACAGGAGGAAACTGTGGCAGTCAATCCCACGATTCCAAGCCCGTCCGACCCGGCTTTGCAGGGACTGGTAATGCAGGCCAAGGAGGATCTGGCCGGGCGACTTTCCATCGGGGTGGACCAGATAGATCTGATAGAGGCAGAAGCAGTCGTCTGGCCCGACAGTAGTCTGGGTTGTCCCCGACCAGGCATGATGTACACCCAGGTGCAACATGACGGTTTGCTTATTCGCCTCCGCGTTGGAAAACGGATCTACGATTATCATAGCGGAGGCAACCGTCCCCCCTTCCTTTGCGATCAGGCCACGAAGGGCGATGGCCTGGTGCCCCCTCCTGGATCGGGGGACCAGTAACATGCAAGACGGCGGGTCGAATTCCTCCGACCCGCCGTCTTGTGTTTTGTTACCTGATCATCAGGCTCGTGACCAGGCTGCTTGGAACTGAGACCCTTAGGGTTTCTGAAACCCTAAGGGTCTTGTCTTGCGAAGGAACTACTCGACTTCGCCGCTGAAGCAGGCGATGTTCGTGCCGAAGAAGGTATCGCCCGTCATTTCGGCGCAGTTCGTCCACTTACCTCGCCTCTTGCCAGTGGCGGTGAAGGTGATGACGTGGGTCTCGCCGGGAGTGCCAGGGATTGAGGTCACTACCACGTCGGTGCCGTACGCCGGAGGCGTGCCAACGCCATCGGCGTAGTAGTTCTCTCCAGAGTTGCCGTCCGCGTTCTCAGCGCCCACGGTCAGCCAGCCGCTATCGCCGAGCGACAGGGCGGTCCCATAGGTGAAGCTGATGTCTTCAAAGCCATCAACGCCGACCCAGATCTGGAAGTTGTTTGGCATGCCGTCACCATAGTTTGGCGCGTTTTCCCATTCCAACACCACCCAGGTGTTGACACCGTCGCCGATGAGGTAGGCATAGTAGTTGCCGCCTACGCTGGGGTTGAGGTCGGTCCAGAACGGAGCGAGGACGTTGTTGGGCGGGGTCGGGTCTGGGAAGACCTGGTTGATGTAGGCAATGTCGGCAGTGCCGGCACAGCCGCCCGCGACCGCATAGCCGTTGCTGACCATGCCGATGGAGTCATAGGTCTCGCCGGCGTAGACAAAGCTAAATCCGGAGAAGTTGGCGCAGGACTCATCGGTGTGGGAGACGTTGGGCGGCACTCCTATTGACGATAACGGGAAATAGCCGTAGGGCGCAAAGCCTGCTGCTACGCTAACCTCGGGCGGCGCTGCGCCAAGCAGCGTGCCGTCGAAGGCCACACCATTGCCATCCTCATCCGCGCCGACCACGCTGCCGCCGACCAGCATTAGTTTCTTGGGCAGTTGGTCACCCAGGCTTACGGTGGCGTCGTCGAAACTGGTGTTTTCGATGGTGATGGTGCATTCGGTCGTGTCGCCCTTCGGGAAGATGCCGGGATCGCAGGACTTTTCCAACGTCACGGCGGGCTCCCTGCGGACGATGGTGATCGGGAAGGTCACGTGGTGGCGTCCGTATTTCATGTGGAGAGTCGCGTGGCGGACTTCGCCCAGAGGCACGTTTCGTGCGTCTATGGTGATGTCAAAGGTCGCGTCGCCATCCTTCGGGATGGTGAGGTATCTGGGTACAGTGACCTTGAAGTCGGATGATCCCCTGTTGACCCAGATCTTCCACTTGGCATCCTCGTTCAGTTCGTTGTGGGCCGTGCGCTGCACCGTTACCCTGCCCGGCATCACGGGCACGTAGAGGCTGGGGTAGTTGGCGTTCCACAGGTCTGCTTCGTGGTCGAGGTAGTCCTGGGCCGACGAAGAGAAGGTAAGCCCTGGAGCGCCAGCCTTGCGCAGGTCAATGCGGCCGGAGCCAGCGTCGAAGGGATCAAACGGCGTGACGCCGTCCTCTTTAAAGATCTTGCAGATGCGAGCTGTAGTCATCAGGGCCGACTTGATTTGGCCGGGCGTCCAGTCGGGATGCAGATCCTTGAGCAGGGCAGCGGCGCCGGCCACGTGCGGGCTGGACATCGAGGTGCCCTGGATGGACTGGAACAGTTCGCCGGGCAGGCCACCAACTACAGTGGCCGGTAGTGGCGTATGGCCGGCCAGGATTTGGACGCCAGGGGCGGTGATATCGGGCTTGCTGATACCCAGAGTCTGCCCTGGACCACCACGCGAACTGAAGGCTGCCATCACGTCACCCTGGACCTTGGTAGCGGTTCCTGGGGTGAAGGTCGCCGTCACGCCAGTGTGCGTGGCCATAAAGTCCAGGAGGGCTATCCCGCCATCATTCTCCAGGTGAACGCTGGGGATGAAGTGATTGTCGGTAGCCAAACCCTGGAGCACAGGATTGTACTGAAGCATCCCGCCGCCACCACCAGCCGCGACGTTGAAACTCTTCTCGACCCGGGCGATAACGCCGCGCTCGCAGATGACGATTTCGCCGCTGAAGGTGCCAGGAGCGAAGGGAGTCAGACACAATTCCTCACCGGCTGGAGGGAACACTACCGGGGTAGGTGTGCTGACCCCATCCGTCACAGATGCACCGGTCAGGGCCAGGGTGTCGCTGTTGTCGGCCTCCAGGGTGATGGTGCTTAGGAAATGCCGATCGGTGGTGCTGGCGCCAACGGTCATCGTCCACGGCTCGCGGTGGGCCGTCGTGTCGGGGGCCGGGCCCGAGTTGCCGGCCGAGGTTGCCACGAACACACCGTTCTCGTACGCGTTCAGGAAAGCCAGCGACACGATGTCGGAGTAGGGGCTGCTGCCACCGCTGATGGAGAAGTTGAGCGCGTCCACGCCGTCGAGGATGGCCTGCTCAACAGCGGCTGCTGAGTCGCTCGAGTAGCAACCTTGATCGCCACAGACTTTGTACATGATCACGTGGGCGCGCGGAGCGAGGCCGGATACGCTGCCGCGCGGCACGCCAAAGGGGTTGGCATCCACGCGACCGTTGCCAGCCGCCGTGCTGGTCGTGTGCG
>JAUWOI010000086.1 GCA_030612185.1 Anaerolineae bacterium | reverse complement strand
GCCAGCCCGTGGGACCCCCCTCCGGCTCCCCCCTGCGAGGGGGGAGGGAGGACAGCGCAGACAGCCAGGCCGTCGAACAGGTCTCGGTCGTCCGGCTCTCCCCGCAGGCATACGATCTTGGGGAAAGTTTTCTCCGCCTTGAAGCCCTCGACGAGGATGAACTCCGCCTCCAGATAAGGGATGATGTTTACCAGACTCAGCGACTTCTTCCAGAAGACCCCCGCCTCCTGCGGCGAGATGAATCCCACCTGACCGACGGCTTCCGCCAGCGCGGTGGTGTCCTTCCCTGGGAGGTCCAGGTGATGGGCTGAGTGCTTGATCACGGCCACCTCGTGGCCCCTGCCAGTCAATTCACGGGCCAGGGCATGGGTCAGCGTGGTTTTGCCACTGTTCTTGTACCCGATAATGCCCACGACTTTGAGCAATTGCTTCCTCCCTAAAGACCTCCGAGGTTTTCCGAAACCTCGGAGGTCTGAATTCAACCCTCGGAGGTCTGAATTCAACCGGTCGCTAACTTGTCCAACCGTTCCATCACCTCGGTCAACTGTTGCTGTAGCATCTGGACCTCCTCCCGCAGCCGACCTGCCTCGTCCTCCTCGTACTCGCCCTCAGTAGAGACCTCTTCAGTAGAGGCATCTTCGTGAGCGTGCTCGATGCTTTCGCGGCACGGCTTGGCTCCCTGCAGCACCCCTCCTAGATACTGTTCCAGAGCGTGGCGCACCGTGCCGGATGCTCCGGTCACCGCCTGGATGCCGTACTGCTGGAAGAAACCGATGGCCCGCTGTCCCATCCCGCCGGCTAGCATCACGTCGCCTCCCTGGCTCTGGATGAAGCCGGGCACCTGCCCCGGCTGGTGGTGACCGTAGTAGGGATTCTCCACCGCGCTGACCCGATTCACCTCTCGGCCATCGAGATCTACCAGAACGTAGTAAGGGCAGCGCCCGAAGTGCGGGTTGACCACACTATCCAATCCATTGCCGTCGTCTGCGGAGATCGCTACGCGCATCAGTTCATTCCCCCTTCTCCAGCCGGTCGAGCCGCTCCATCACCTCGGCCAGTTGCTTGCGCAATGTGCCGGCCATATCCTTCAGAGACCCAAATTCTTCTTCGCGAGAAGGGGCAGGACTGGCAGTGGCCATTGGAGATGGAGGTGGTGTCTGAGGTGGTGTCTGAGGAAAAGCCCCGCCTGCACGACGGCCCATGCCCATCCCCATTCCACGACCCATGCCGCGTCCCATGCCCATTCCCTGGCCCATTCCCATTCCGGCGTGCGCCTGGACATTCGCTCCACCAGCGGCGGGCAACTGGCCCGCTTTGTAGGCCTCCACCGCTTGCCGCACCGTCCCCCCACCGAAGAGGTAGACGAGCACGCCAGCCGGCTGGAAGACGTTGGAGGCATTGGGCCCTATGTTGCCGGTGACCACGGCCTGCGCCCCACGCTCGACGACGAACTGGGCCGCCTGAATGCCAGCACCACCCGCAGCATTCATCGCCGGGTTCTCCACGGTTTCGAATTCGAACGTCTCCGTATCCACGAAGACGTACGTGGGGCAGCGCCCAAAGACCGGACTGGCCGGTGCATCAAGGTCTGCGCCGTTGGATGTAACAACTATTCTCATTTGCATTCCTCCCGTTGAAAGGTATAATCAGATTTGTCCACTGGGTGAGGAGCCTGCCAGGCTCCTCACCCAACTTGGGCCCCGGGGCGGGTGGCGAAGTGTAATGGCAACGTCACCCGCTCCGACGCATCCCGCCGCGTAGCGCGGCTACTTCTCTTGCTCAAGTTCCGCGATGCGCTGGCTGATGGCGTCCAGTTGCTCCTTCAGCCCCTCAGCCTGCACCTTGAGGAACTCGGTCTCCTGCTCCCGCGTCGGCGGCGCTCCATAAGGGCCATACGCCGCAGCCGGTGGGGTTCCCCAGGCGGGCGCGTAACCAAAACGTGCCCAGCCGGGCATGCCGGTGGCGTAGTATTGGTGGCGCCAACCGCGACCACCTCCCCATCCTCCGCCACGGCCCCTGCCCATGCCGAAGCCGCGACCGGGCATTGGGTTCGCGTAGCCGGGCATGCCGTAGCCGCCGCAGAGGCCGGCCCCGCGTCCGGTCATGGGACCCATTCCTCTCGGTCCAGTTCCATCTCCTGCTGGCATCTCGTCTCACCTCCTTCCTGTAGAATCTGCTAAAGCGTTCAACTCACTACCACTGCTCATCAGCGTGCACTACTTACCGCCGGGCAAACCTCCGGCCTCGTCCTCCGCCTGCGCCGCGACCTCGCCCGCGTCCGAACGCACGCCCACGTTGCATCGCCGGACGCGACCAGCGGGCGAAGCGGACCCCGAGCGCGGGCCGGGCGGCCGGCACTCCCAGGCGCACAGGCGCGCCCTGCAATCCTGCGTAACCGTAAGGCCCCTGTCCCGATTCAGGAAGCACCAGCGCACAGTGCCCCTCACCGCGCCCGGTCATCGGCCCCTGGCCCCGCGGCCCTGTCCCATCAAATCTTGGCATCTCTCTCACCTCCCTTCTCTACTCCCTACTCCCTACTCCTTACTCCCTACCTCTTACTCCCTACCTACGGAAAGATCGGCGCCGTTTTCCGCCTCGGCATCCGCTCTACCACTTGCCCGGTGATCGGCTCGAACAATTCCGCCTCATACCCCTCGATCTCCCCTGCATCACAGCGGCGGGCCAGTTCCGGATCCAGCGGTAGTTGCCCCAGCAGCGACACCCCCATGTTCAGCGCCGTGCGGAACGCCTGGCTGGGGCCGAAGACCTCGATCTTCTCCCCGCATTGGGGGCAGATGAGGTAACTCATGTTCTCCACCACTCCCAGGATAGGCGCTCTCATGTGCTGGGCCATGCGGGCCGCCTTACGCACCACCATCCCCGCCAGGTCCTGCGGCGAGGTGACCAGTACCACCCCGCTGAGCGGTATGGACTGCATCACCGTCAACGAAGCGTCGGATGTGCCGGGGGGCAGGTCCACGATCAGATAGTCCAGGTCGCCCCAGAAGACCTCGTTCCAGAACTGCTTGATGGCGCTGCTGATGAGTGGGCCGCGCCAGATGACGGCCTCGTCCTCGCTGGGCAGCAGCAAATTGATGGACATTACCTTGATGCCGCCAGGGGTTTCGGCGGGCAGTATACCTGCCGGACTCATCGGTGGTGCCTGGTGGAGGCCGAACATCTTGGGGATGCTGGGGCCGGTGATATCGGCATCGAGCACGCCCACTCGTTCTCCCCGACGATGCAGCGTCACCGCCAGCAGCGCTGCCACCGACGATTTGCCAACGCCACCCTTCCCGCTCAGCACGGCTACCACGTTAGCAATCTTGTTCGCGGACTGTGCTGGCTTGGGGCCACCCTCGGATGCGGTCATAAACGCGGCACGTTCCTTCTGGTTCATCTCGGTCAGATTGACTTCAACCTCCAAAGTTGCGTCTAACTTCGCGACTGCCCCCTTGATCAAACGCACCAGGTCGTCTTTGATTGGAATTTTTGCGAAAGGCAGTGCCAGCGTAAGCGTGACTTTCTCATCCTCGACGCTTACATCTCTGATCATCTCCAATTCAACCAGATTGCGCTTGATCTCGGGGTGCATCACCCCGCGCAAGGCACCAAGAACTCGTTTATCTGTAATCATTTTCCTCCCTCAGTGAGATTGTGTTATCGCCATTCTGTCACTGGTTAATTGTTCATTGTTCATTGTTCATTGCTTCATTGCTTCATTGTTCATTAGCGCTTCAATGATGTTCACCCTCACCCTCCTCCATGTGGCGGCGATAGACTCCCAAAAGATAACCAATCTTCTTTCTGCTCTCTTCCAGGTCCTGCGTCCACAGAGCCAGTACCTCATCCCCCAGTGCGGTGAGACAATAGACCCGCCGGGGCGGCCCCTGTGCCTGCTCCTCGTCCCAGGCCGAAGTGACCCACCCTTTCTCCTCCATGTCCCGCAGCATCCGGTAGATCGCACTGGAGTTCAGATCCCCCAGGCCGAATTTCCCCAACTGTTCCAAGAGCGTGTAGCCGTGGGCGGGACCGTAGTGCAGGAGCAAAAGCAACGCCGGCTCCAGCATCCGCACCGCCCGGCGACCACGTCTCCGCCTCCTGTGACCCGGTCCTCGCATCCCTCTTCCTCCCTTACAGGACCACCAGACCCTGGCTGAACGACCGTAGTATACCATACTATGTGCAATTTGTCAATAGCCAAATATCATACAGTCTAATTGCATATAGCCAGACGTGACGATCTTTTTGCCATCTTTGACCTCCTCAGTTCTGAGGCCAGTTTACAACGACTCAACCGATCTTCCTAGTGGGCATTTCTAATTGTCGTCAATGGGTAATTATAATTGTCGTTGGACAGTTTCGAAAGTTGACAACGAGCCCAGTGTCACGTATAATGAAGACACCAGGCAGGGGAGAGTTGACTGAAGTATGAGGGAGCTACGGCTCGCCTCTTACTTCCTTCGGCGACTCTCCCTTTGCTTTTGCTTGCGCTCCATCCGCCGTTCAGCCCGCTCTTTGCGAGCCCGGCGATTGTTGCGCTTGCGCACCTCTTCGGGCACGGTGTAACGTTCGGCGATGATGGCCCTGGCCTGTTCTCGGGTGACCGGCGTTCCGTCCACGTCCCGCAGTTCGTAGGGGCGATCTTCCTTGAGGATCACGTAGACACGATCCAAGAGATGAGTGGCGCAGGCGCAGACCGCCTGGGTGTGATGCTTGCCCTTGTTCATCATCTGGTCGTGATAGATGACGGCGATTTGTGGGTCGTACTTGCGGCCGACGTCGGCGTCCAGAAACCCGAACTTCTTGACCAGGTCTGGCCCGGCCTGGGAGATGTGCAGCCCCTTGCTTTCGGCAACGCCGCTCTGGCGGCTGTCAGGGATCATCCCGTGCCAACCACGGAAGTGGCGATTGTCGGGAAAGCGCCCTGCGCGACCGGTGAAGCTGGCAAAAACTGCTGCTCCACGCTCTCCTACGCCAAGCAGGGTTTCCAGATGACGGCTGGCATGCAACTGGCGATAGAGGGGGCGAACGGTGCCCCGCCACACGGCTTTCTCTCTTGCCTCCAGGTATGCCAACTGCTTCTGCTCACGAGAGACTTCTTCTCGCAAGAGGGTATAGTCTGGTGAAGCCGGACCGTACAGTTGGATCACCTCAGTGGCCAGTTTGACCAGGTAATCTACCCATTTCAGGCCGTCTTCCTGGTCAGAAAGGGCCTCGAAGGTGCCCCACACCTCCTCCGCACCAGCAGCTACCACGCGGGCCGGGTCATACCAAGTCTCTCGGAAGAGCCGAGCAGTTGGACTGTAGATGTTCTTGAAGATTCCTTCCAGTCCAGGCCAGGTGAAGCGGTCGGTGTCTCGCAGCCGGTTCTTGATGGCCGTGATTCGTGTCTGCAACCGATCGAGTTCTTTGCACCCCCGCTGACAGGCAAGCTGGGTGTCGGACGGGATCTCCAGTCGGTACAGAGACTCCTCGTCCACGAAAGGCATCTTGGCCAACACACGAGCGGAGATGCGATCGCTGCTGCTATGACGACTGTAGAAGCGCCGCAGGTCGTGCGCCTTCTGGCCATTCACCATATAGAGGATGACACCCAGTTGATCGAGAGCCACGGACACCGGATACCAAGCCATCCCAGTTGGTTCCAGCACTGCCCGCAATGGGCAGTCGGGAGTTACCCCCTCCCGTGCCCGTGCAACCACTCTCTCGATGTCGTCCCATCGTGTGTGGAACGACAGTGTTGGTGGCACGAACTTCCCGTTTGCGTCCACCACGATCGCTTTGTGAGCTGCGGCGACGGCCAGGTCAATCCCCAAGGTGCGCATCTCAGACCTCCTTTCTTCTGTCTAGTGCACCACAACCAATACACGGAAAGGCGACGAGTGGCGTCAGTGCCCAGGTCCAGAGGCGTGTATAGCTTTTCCCAAGCTTGCTCTTGATTAGGGGCATCGCCCGCAGACGATCCCCAATGTTCCTAATCGGGTCTCCTGGGCGGGGAGGATGACAATCTCAGGATAGAGGCAGCTTCAATAGCTCCTCATCTTGCTTTGATAGCCACTCCTGCCCTCCCAGGCGAAGTATACACCCACTTAGACGGAGAGTGCAACACTATTGAGTTGTTGAAGTCCCATGCTTAATATACAAGCTTGCCGAAGGACCACGGTCAGGAATCCCATCAGCGTGGACATCCCAGCCCCGAACGGATCGCTCGCCAGAGGATTGAGGTCCAGGATATTCAGACGGTTCTCCGCCGTGCGGGAGAACTCCAGGTACACCCCGCCCACGTCGTTACACAGCGCCCGGTACTCCCCCTCCAATGTCCACGACGAACACCCGGTGAGCCAGCGTCACCAGCAGGTCGATCTGCTGCTTGAAGTAGGCGGACTTCCCCCGGCCCGGGCGCCCCAAGACGAGCTCCGAGGCATTGTCCATCTCCAGGGCGAAGGGATTGAGCACAACTCAGGTGCCGTTGTACTTGTGGATGCCGTAGTGGTAGCCTTGGGGGTCATAGTACACCTTCCTGGTGAAGGGAAACATGGCCCCCAGGGCATCAGCCGTCATGTTGCGCCAGATGCGCAGCCGGTCCGTCCCCGTGGGGAGCAGGCTGTACATCCCGTGCGGCTGCTGCAGATAGGCGATGTGGAACACGACCCCCTGGGATTTCAGGAAGTCCTCCAGTCGCTGGCACACCTTGTGCAGCCGGTCCTTGCTCTCGGCGTACACGGCGAAATACCAGCCCAACTGGTACAGCGTCCGCTGCCGGAGTTCCAGTTCGACCAGCCCCTCCTCGACGGCCGCCAGCTCGGCCTGGCGGGAGAAAGAGCCCAGCGCCCCCCGCCGGGCATCCAGGATGTTCTCCCCGTACAACGTGGTGCGGCGGTGCTTCAGCGCGGGGTGGATCTCGGTCTCCGGCTCGGGGTAGATGAACCACGACCACCAGGTGTCTCCGGCGAAGCGCAGCACAGTCTCCACGTTGAGCACCACACCTGGCGGCAGGTCGGCGACGAAGTAGGTCCGCCCCCAGACGTCCCCTACCTGGAAACAATCGGGTTCCTCGACCAGGACGGACGGCGCCAGGTGATCCACGACCGTTTGCTCCCCTGAGCGCAGGAGTTGCTCCCAGCGGCTCTCCTCAGCAGCACGCTGACGCACTGCCTCGTCTCCTCCCAGTAGCTCCCGAAGTCGAGAGAGCACCTTAGTGCTCGTCATTGCCATCCTCTCCCTTCGACAGGCTCAGGGCATCGCCAGTGCGGGGAACGTCCACGTAAAGCGAGGGCTGCATGCTGAGCACGCGGGGCACTACACCAACTCCCAGGGGGCTCAGGGACCAGTGATAGAAACGGTACATCACCGCCAGGAGTTCCTGGTCGCTCAACCCCCTGACTTGCAGGTCGGCCTGGCGCATCACGTTCATCACCAACGCGAAGCGGCGCTCCAACTCCTTTTTTCCTTCCTGAAATCTCTCGTGTGAAAGCACGCGACGTTTGGCCTGGATGGGAAACGGGTTGTACCAGACGACGACCAGGTACTGCTTGTCCAACGGGCGCACGAAGCTGAGTTGGGTCTCCACGAAGGCGGCCCAGCGAAGCGCAGCGCGGTGCGCCAGCCTCTGGGCGCGGGCCTTCAGCCTCCGTCGGTACTCGTCACAGGTCTGGGGGCGGCTGGCGATGACGATCTGGATGGCCAGGATGGGGTCGGCCTCGCGGAAGTCGCCGCCTCGGTAAGTGCGCAGTGGCAGCGCCTCGAAGCGCCGCAGGTGTGACTGGCCCATTGTCACTTTTGAGATGAAGAAAGCGAGGCAGCGGACGTTGTGTATTTGCGCAAATGTTGGCATGGGGGTATAATCAGAATAGGCCCCTATCAACTGAGCACACTGGACGGACCTTTCGATGTGCGACACTGTTCAATCCTTGCACAATCAACTGATCGAAGCGGAAGAAAACCTGCGGCTGGTCCAAGAGCGCAAAGCCAAGTATGTCATGGAAACCGACGTACCGTTGCAGATCATCAAGGAGGAACGGCGGCTGGAGGGCCAGATCGCTGACCTGCAGGCGCAGTTAGCTCAGTTGACCGATACCAATCAACCCCCCGTAATCGGAGGCCCTGGTTTACCCGGGTATATTCAACTGTTCTTCAATCTCGTGATTGGGGGTATAGCAGCCTTCGTCGTAAGAGATCGATTCCCGGTAGCTTGTGTGCATCCAATGGCTAGCGCGGGCAGCCAGGCCATCATTCTATTGCTACTTTCACACCTGGTTTGGCGTTATCTCAACCCGGTTGTTAATGATCTTGCCAACGAGATCAAAGATGGGAAATTCCAATCCGTAATCAAGGTGTTTGCCTCATTGCTTGATGCGCTGCATCCATCGACATTATCTAACGGCAAGCTATGGTTGCTAACCATCGCCCTTTCCGTAGTTGTTGGGGTACCTGGTCATATTCCGGCGCTGTCCCCGTTTCGCTCAAAAGGTGATCCGACGCCAGTTATCCAGACCTTTTCTGTGCGATACCTTGATGAAACGACACTGACCTTGAAGCCTGGTGATACAGTCGAGATCATGGCCAACGAACAAGTGCTGGTGGAAACCTTACCGCACACTGATCCTCCATGCGCATGGTCTAGTGCTAGGGGCACCCTGCAATCTGCAGAGGGGTGTGCCACTTTGTATAGTGCTCCATTCGAGGGGACCTGTGATACTTTGGTGATCATGATTCAATCGGCGTGCGAGAAACGGCAATCTTATGCAGGCCTGCACATTAATATCGTGCAAGCCCGCTCTTCACCATAAAATTCACTGATAATTAGAGGAGGTGCAAGATGTTTTCGCGTCATCAAGTTGTGGGCCTGCTGGTAAGCTTCGCCTTCGTGGTGGGGCTACTTGGAGCCTGTGGCCCAAAGCAGGAGCCACCCCAGGTAAGCGAGATCAGTGTTGAACATAGCACGATCTTGGTGGGAGAGACAGCGAGTCTGCTAATCCAAGCATCAGGAATCGATCTCCAGTTTAAATGGACAGCATCCAGAGGGAGCCTCTCATCTGCTACAGAACCGTCTGTAATCTACACAGCGCCCGATTCATCTGGTCCCGATACAGTGACAGTTGAGGTGACCAGTAAAGGTGGCAGCACAGTCCGTAGTATCACCTTCCAAGTCATCACTCCAACTCCAACACCGACCAATACACCAACACCTACATTCACGCCTACAGCGACTTCAACGTCAACATCCCCTGCAACACCGACGGAGATACCCACCGCAACACCGATAGCGCCTATACCAACGCCGACGAAGACACCCATCGCAACGCCGACGAAGCCCACACCAACACTGACAAATACTCCTTTCCCCTGCGAAGGCGATACTTCTTCAGGGGAGTCGATTGAAGAGATGTTTAGATGGTATAACCAAGGCGACTATGAGAAAGCACTAGTCTGCATAAATGAGATTGAAAGAAGGTGGACCGTTCAGGCAAAAGAGCAACAAGCTAAGAAACAGGGATTTGATTGCCTATATACGCCTAATCCTGACGATCAGGCAGAGGTGGATCGTTTTTGGGCAGAGTATTGGGCACTCAACGATGTTGGCACAAGCTGGTTTGTGCGTGGAGAAATATTCAGAAGCCAGGGAAGGTGTTCAGAAGCAGAAGAAGCATATATGATGGTAATCAACGAGTACTCATGTGCGTTCACATGGGATCCAAAGGGGTGGTTCTGGAGGACCCAGGAGGGATATAGTCAGTGTCCATGAGTTTTTGGCTCACCTGGAATAACTATGGAAGTGCAGTTCCACTCATTAGAGTCGTTGCACAATAGAGTTGGTGGGGAAAACCATGCAAAAAGTGTGCTATTTTGAGTGTGCTTGCCCTATTTTTCGCCAGATTTGCCCCCATTGTGGGGCGTGGTACCCATGAAACTTGTCGAAAACCTTATTCTGCAACAAGTCTATTGCAATGAAGCTACGGCAGTCATCCATCCGAATATGGATGACTGCCGTAATCTATTTGCCATCCCACAAACTCCCTGCTACTGTCAGATTGCGTCAGAGTTTAGCTCTCAAAAGCGACACTTATGAGAATAACTTCTTCCCACATTTCATCAGTCCTGAGCTTCAGTTTGAAATTACTAGCAATCGTCTGTATAGGCACATTGGTAGTAATTATTGTCATATCGTCAATGAACCGGCAATCATCTCTTAATACTGAAACAGCCTTTTCAGCCACTGAAACGATAGTGATCCGGTCAAGCAGTACTATAACGAATAGTATGACCACTATCGCCCCACTTATCACTCCACTCTTGCCGACATCTTCAGCCACCCCGCTAGAGTCGCGCAGTACAGTATCGCGCACTATGACTATTGTCACCATCAATGATCGGAAGATATTAGTCAGCGGAGAACCTTTTACTATCAAGGGAGTAGGCTACGCGCCGACACCTATTGGTGGTGATCCTGAAACCCTCCCTCCCCACGGGGACTATTTTACCTCCGATTACAGTGCTATCCATAACCGTGATCTGCTGCTTCTAAGACAGATAGGTGCCAACACCATTCGCCTTTGGGGTTGGAAGTACGATGGCGACCATACCTATTTCCTTGACGCGGCCTATGATGACGGGGTGAAGCCAATATATGTGATTGCTTCCTTTTGGTTGGACCCATCTCGTAATATCTCTGACCCAACAGCCAGGGAAGTCATCATAGCTGAGTTTACGCAGATGGTAGCGATTCACAAAAACCACCCTGCAGTGTTGATGTGGGCAATCGGAAACGAACTGAATGCACCATGGATGTTCGGAGACAGTGACGATTTGTTCAGCTTAGTTGATGAAATGGCCCAGGCCGCCCATACCGAGGAGGGAGCCAATTACCACCCGGTAACTACGCCTCTTGCAGACATTGACCTGATCGACACCATCGCGAACCGTGATTCCGAGGTGCCTAACCTGGATATATGGAGCGTTCAAGTTTACCGAGGTTCATCGTTTGGCGGCCTCTTTGGCGATTATGCAGCAGTTAGCGACAAGCCTCTTGTCATCACCGAATATGGGATTGATGCTTATGATGACCAAAATGAAGGTGAATATGAAAACATAGGAACGCCGTATCAAGCTACCTACGCTGAATCCTTGTGGAATGAAATCGTGGCTAATTCTAACGTCTGTGCTGGCGGTTCTATCATGGCGTACAGCGATGAATGGTGGAAGGGGAAACACGGACAAACTGACTCAGACCATCCAGATTGCCCTGACACTGATTCTACCTTTCATAGTACTTGTGGGTATGCTAATGGTGCTCACCCTGACGGATATGCCAACGAAGAGTGGTGGGGCATTATGCGGACTCTAGACAATGGAACTAATCCTGATATTATGCAGCCAAGGGCCGTTTATTACACCCTTCAATCGTTATGGACAAAGAGGGTTTACCTACCTCTTGCATTGAGGGCTTCGCAACAAACGACAGTACAACAAGGAGGTCTGCCTCCATCACACGTTATTGCCCTCAACCCTGCGTATCCTACCCCTGTCAAGTCAAATGATAATCTGAGTGAAGCCCCATCGTTCGGTCAAATGATAATCTGAGTTTCCACGCCTCCTTTCTTTGGTTTTGATAGTCCGATCATATCAGGGTTCAGGACAATCTCAGGCCACCGACGCTGAAA
>JAUWOI010000064.1 GCA_030612185.1 Anaerolineae bacterium | reverse complement strand
ACACCCACACCCACACCCACGCCGATGCCCGCCGCGCTTACCATCACTGAGATGCGCCCTGCCGAGGGGTTCGATGATGTCGCGGTCAGCATTGACGTCTTCGGCTACGACTTCCCGACGGATGCTCAGGTCAGCCTGGGGACGTCGCCTGCTACTTCGCTACTCACTGTCTTCGTTGACAGTACCCATCTGACAGCCAAGATACCTGCCGGCCTGACACCCGGTGAATACGATTTGACCGTACAGGGCGCTGGTCAGAGCGACACGCTTACTGAGGCTTACGTTGTTCTGGACGCCACCCAGCCGGTGGATGATCTGCGTGCCCAGTCCTACTACCTGTGGACCGATCCGGCAGCGCCGCTGGAGGGTGAACCTGTCTCATTGGGATTGGTGGTGGAGCGGGTGGGTGGTACGCAGGGCCTGGCTATGGTCCCGGTGCGTTTCTATCTGGGAACGCTTAACCCCGCAGCGGCCATTGGCGACGGCTACCTGGCCGGTATCGGGGTGAACGACACGGCCAGCACCACCGCCCTTGACTGGGGGGCACAGATGGCCGGCCTCTACACCATCTTTGCGGAAATAGACCCCGCTGGTGAGGTGCCTGAGACGAACGAGTTGAACAACGTGGTCAGCCGTACTGTGACTGTCCGGTCGTCGCTGGCAGACACCACCCCGCCGGAGGTGACCGATTTCCTGGTCAACGATGGGGCCAGCAGCACGGTGACGCGCAGTGTGACCCTCGCCGTCACCGCGACCGACGACACAGGCCCGACTCAGGCCTACTATGTCGAACAGCATTACAACCAAGGCGCTCGGACCTGGGTGCCGGTGCAATGGACAGGCTGGCTACCGTACAACGACCAACCCCACTCGTGGACCCTGCACCCGAATACCGGGCTGCGCTACCTGCAGG
Organism: Anaerolineae bacterium; assembly: GCA_030612185.1. Next base: position 12,271 of record JAUWOI010000064.1, on the reverse strand, counting down.
CCTGGGCGGCGGACGCGGCGGGGAACATCTCCTGTGCCCCCCTGCGTGCTCAGATCAACTATATGCCAGCCTCAGACGAGGTGTCTGCTGGTGAGACAAAGGTATATCGCCAGATGGCGGAGGCTGGACAGTGTTTGCGGGTGCGGATCGAGCCGCTGTATGGAGACCCCGACCTGTACGTCTGGCCGCCCGGATATCAGATGGGGGACGATTACTGGTACAGCATCGCAGGCCCGGGTGAGACAGACGAAGTGCAGTTTGAGGCGCCGGAGGATGGGAACTATCAGATTGAGGTGCAAGGGGTAACCGAGGCTGAGTACGACATCACTGTGGAGGTCGGAACCACTTGTTCGGCCAGCGCAGTGGCCAGGGTGGGGCCTTCCCCGTTTGATGCCAGGTTTGATGCCAAAGTGCCACGGACGCAACCTGCGGTGCCGGTAGATAGTGAGCCGCCCGGTCAACTGGTCGTGCCACCCCCGCCAGAAGGGCCGGTGACAATGTACGTTTATCTCCCTCTCATTCTTCGCACTCACAGTACGTCTGGCCCACGTCCGTAGGCCAGGATAGCCCGGCGGCAAAACGGGGCGGCCTCAGCCGAGGTCGCCCCGCTCGCATGTGGAAACGGGCTTACCTTCGGCGCCGCGTCCACCGCCTGTATCAATTCCCTGCATTGCTGATTCCGTGGGGGCGGTTTGCCTGCCACGAAGTGCCCTCCAGCCGCGGGTTTGAACCTGTCGGCCATTGTTGCCTGGCGGCACCGGTCGAGATGAGCAAAAGAGGGCGGCGTTCATTTGTGCGAGGGGCGCTGTCGGGTATAATAGGAACAGACAGGGGAAACCTTGTATGAGCGATGACAGGGGATGTCAATATCCAGGAATGAGAACACCATGGAACCACGTCCAAATTCACCCACAGCCTTAGAAAGACAGAGCAGGCTGCTCTTTGTGCTCATGGTCATCATCGGATACGTTGTCACGTTCGTTGTCATGTCCGGTCAGTATGGCAAAGGATTTACGCTCCAGGAACTCTTTTGGGGGTTCTCTTTTGGAGTTGTTTACCTGTTCCTGGGGCTAAACGACAGCGTGATTTTTGATCGTCTCCCGGCTGGCTGGGCGGAAGCGCTGTTCTTTTCCGTGCAGTGTTCCCTGGTTTTTGGCATTGGGTGGGTGCTGGGGCCTGGTGGTCACTGGTTGATTGGGCTGCCGCTTGCGGGGACAGCAGTAGAGAGACTCGCACCCCGGCAGCGCTGGCTGGTGTATGTTGCCCTGGTCGCTGTTGTCATGTTGCCAGTTGGATTGCGTTATGCAACCTGGACCGACGCGCTATATAATGGCATCGTCGTGGGCTCCGCGATTTTTTTCGTGGCCGTGTTCACCCAATCGCGCTTGAACGAGCAGCAGGCCCGGGAGAACGCAGAGCGGCTAATGGCGGAATTGGAGGAAGCGAACGTTCATCTCGGTGCTTACGCTACTCAGGCTGAGGAACTGGCGATGACCCAGGAACGCAATCGTCTGGCGAGAGAGATTCACGATAGCCTGGGCCATTACCTCACGATCGTAAACGTGCAGATTGAGGCCGCCAAGGTCGTTATGAATTCCGACCCCGAACGTGCCTGGGATGCGATGAACAAAGCCCAGGACCTCACCCAGAAGGGGCTGACCAGGGTCCGGGAGTCTGTGGCGGCCCTGAGGGAATCCCCGGTGAGCAACCGGCCGTTGCACGAAGTCATTGCATCCTTGGTCGAGGAAACACAAAACACTGGTATCGTCACCGCATTCAAGATTGCTGGCGAGCCGCAACCCCTGGAAAACAAGGTCGCTCTGGCGCTTTACCGGGCGGCTCAGGAAGGGCTGACAAATGTGCGTAAACACGCGCGCGCTTCCCGGGTTGACGTCCTGCTGGACTTTAGCCAGCCTGGTGAGGTGCGCCTGGAGGTAAAAGATAACGGTGTGGGCGCAGCGGCGACGACCGGGGGATTTGGATTGCTGGGGATCCGGGAACGGGTGCAGTTGCTGGGTGGCAGATTTGAGGCCAGTACGGGTATAGGGAAAGGGTTTTGCCTGACGGTTAGCGTGCCGGTGTCGTATGCGGGCGGGCCGGTACAGCCATAGGAACAAACAATATGACCATTCGTGTATTGCTCGTGGATGATCAGGCGCTTTTTCGAGAGGGATTAGAGACGCTGCTTTCTGTCCACAAAGACATTCAAGTCGTTGGACAGGCCAGTAATGGACAGGAAGCGGTTGAGGTTGCGGCCAAAGTTCGACCGGACGTGGTTCTGATGGACGTGCGCATGCCGATACTGGATGGCGTTGGGGCTACGCGTCGTCTGAACGAGGTTCTGCCTCAATGTAAAGTTATCGTGCTCACGACTTTTGACGATGATGAATACGTATTTGACGCCTTGCGCGCTGGCGCGGTGGGGTATCTGCTGAAAGACGTGGCGTCGGCGCGGTTGGTCGAAGCGATCCGCGCCACTGCGCGCGGCAAATCCATCCTTGAACCCTCGGTGGCTGCAAAAGTGATCGCCGAATTCACCAGGGTTTCGAGCATGGTTCCAGCGGCGCAAATGGAGCAGTTGGTCGAACCATTATCTGAGCGCGAATCAGAGATTCTGGCATTGATCGCCACGGGGGTAGGGCAAACGCATTTATCCGTTTGCTCGGCCTGGATTGTCAAATCCAGGCTAAAGGGAGGCCAAACTAGCCCAATCTGGTCTGTTCAGCCGCCGGATCTGGCGATCCGGCGGGAGCAGAATCGGTCTGGAATTATAAATGCGTTCGCCCTGGCCACGGGGGCCAGCAATAAAGAGATTGCCAACCGTCTTTTCATCGCAGAAGGCACGGTGAAGAATCACGTGACACATATCCTGGGCAAGTTGGGCGTGCGTGACCGGACGCAGGCGGCCCTGAAGGCCAGGGAATTGGGCTTGCTGTGAAGTATCCGTTCAGGGGTAGACCAGAAACCGGGTTTTTAAAGTTCTGAGGAATAAGACGGCGACCGGGTGAAGCCCGGTCGCAGTTCCATTTTGGGTATTCTCCATATCTGGTGAAACTGGGAAGGTAGCCCAATCGAATTGGGCGGTTTCTCGGCCCCAGCCAACGCGGTTGGCTTGCTACCCTCACTTTTCAAGCCAAATCACGGCCAAAACCTCGGAGGTCTGAACGCTTACTTTTCGGCTTTATCTGCCGACTGTGACGAAGTCACATATCCAAATGTGACCAGGTCACAGCGGGGAATATGACCTGAACGATGACCTCCTATACGTTACAAATTCCCCCTGAGTTGCTATGATGTATAGTACATATAGAAAGGAGCAAACCAATGCCTGCAATACTAGAAGTAGACAATCTCGTCAAGAAGTACGGTGACTTCGAAGCCGTCAAAGGAGTCAGTTTTTTAGTCGAAGAGGGCGAGGTATTTGGCCTGCTGGGGCCCAACGGCGCCGGCAAGACGCAAACCATCTCTATGCTGACCGGCGTCATTCCGCCCACGTCGGGCACGGCGCGCATCGGCGGCTACGACATCATCACCCAGATGGATGAGGTCAAGAAGTTCAACGGGTTGGTACCCCAGGACCTGGCCCTCTACCCCACGCTCAGCGCCCGGGCCAACCTGAACTTCTTCGGCCGCATCTATGGGTTGCGCGGCAAGGGTCTCAAGGAGCGGGTGGACGACGTGCTGCGCATCGTCGCCCTGACCGAGCGGGCCGACGGCACCGTCGAGAAGTTCTCGGGCGGGATGAAGCGCCGCGTCAACATCGCCGCCGGCCTGGTCCACCAGCCCAAACTGCTGTTCCTCGATGAACCGACCGTCGGCGTGGACCCCCAAAGCCGCAACCACATCTTTGAAAGCGTGATACGGCTCAACCGCGAGCGAGGGATGAGCATCGTCTACACCAGCCATTACATGGAAGAGGTCGAGTTGTTGTGCAACCGCGTGGCCATCATAGACGAGGGGGAGATCATTGCCCTGGATACCATCAAGAATCTCATTGCCCTCCTGGGCGGTGGCGTGATTCACGTGGGTCTGCAGCGGGTGGACGACGCGCTCCTGGCGCAGATCGCGGCGCTCCCGGCGGTCAAGGAAGCGGTACTTCTACCACAGCCCGTTGCTCCGCCTCTGGCCGAAGGCGAGGAACCTGAGGTAAAGGAGAGTGAGCCGGTGACCGCTGGCGAGGTCGTCAAGATCGTAGCCGAGCACAGCCAGCAGGCCATCGTCAACGTGATCGGCTTTCTCAACGATCAGGATATTACCCTCACCTCGTTGCAGATTCTGGAGCCTAACCTGGAGAGCGTCTTCCTGCACCTGACAGGGAAGAAACTGAGGGAGTGAGAAGCGATGAACGCATTAAACATAGCGCTTAAAGACATGCGAATCTTCTTCAAAGATCGTGGCGCAGTGGTCCAACTCTTCCTGCTGCCCTTGCTGTTCATCGTCGTGTTCAGTGGCGCACTGGCAGCGATAGGTAGCGGCGGGGAGGAAGATACCCGCATCCTGCTGCCGGTGGTAAACCTCGACGGAGGCGAGGCGGCGCAGACGCTGCTCGACGGCCTGGACGCAGCCGGTGGCGTGCGCGTCGAGCGCTACGAGCAGGCGGAGGCACAGTCCCTCCTGGATGAGAACAAACTCGCCCGCGTGCTGACTATCCCGGCAATCTTCACAGCCGACATGGCGGACAATCACCAGGTGACGCTGCGTTTCGTCAACTATCCCGACGCGGACCCCGAAGAAACCGAGGCCGTGCGGCTGGTTATAGAAGGCGTGGCCCGGGATATGTCTCTGGAGAGCCAGATTCTCGCCAGCCTGCAGCAGATGGGCGCCATGCAAGCGAACGCGCCCGAGGAATTCCAGGTCTTCACAGCGGAGCGGACGATGGCGCAGGCTCGCAGCCAGTTCGAGCGTTCTCGAACACAGCCGCTCGTGGCGGTGGTGCAGACGGTCCCAGGACAGCCTGAGGGGGAGCGAGAGGAAATGCCGGACGCCGTCCAATTGGCTGTGCCTGGCTTCACCGTTCTGTTCGTCTTCCTGACGGGCCAGGCAACGGCGCGCTCCATCTACGACGAGAAGAAAGTCGGTTCGTTCCGCCGCCTGTTGGCCGCCCCGATGAGCAAAGCATCCCTGTTGGCGGGCAAGATGATTCCCAACTTCATGACGGGACTGATCCAAACCGCCGTTATCTTCGCCTTTGGCATCATCGGGATGCGCCTGTTGGGACTAACCCCAATGACGCTGGGCGACGCGCCGCTGGCGGTGGTCATCGTCGCCGTGCTGGTCGCGCTCTGTTCCAGCGCTTTCGGCATCCTCATCGCCGCCATCGCCCGCACCGAAAACCAGATCGGCGGATTGAGCAGCGTTTTCCTGTGGGTCATGGGCATCCTCGGCGGCTGCTTCGTACCGCTGTTTATCCTGGAAAACTTCCTCGGCCCGCTGCCCAAGATCGTGCCGCACTATTGGGCCAACCGCGCCTTTAACGATCTATTGGTCCGCGGGTTGGGACTGGCCGATGTGACCACGGAGATGGCCGCACTGCTGGCCTTCACCGCGCTCTTCTTCGTCATCGGGCTGTGGCGGTTTGACTTCAACTAGTTCAGAGAATCAGGAGAACAATCATGAGCGCAATTTCCCATACCTTATCCGTCGCCTGGAAGGAGATTCAACTGATCAGCAAGGATCGCGGTTCGCTGGCGGTGCTCTTCTTGCTGCCGCTCCTCTTCGGCTCACTCTATGGGGGCATCAATCTGAAAATGGCCGGCAATGGGGATGATCCGACCATCTTGTTGGACGTCTGCCTGGTCAACGAAGATGCTGGTATCTTTGGAGTGGAGGTGGCTAAGGCCCTGAAGGGTATTGACGAACTGCAAATCGAGACCTTTGACATGGTCGCTGACGCCGAGCAGCGGGTAGCAGATGGCGAGGCAACGGCAGCCATCCTCATCCCTGCCGACTTTACCCAGAAGATCAATGCCTACACACCCACGGCCATCGAGGTCATCGTGGATCCGGCCCAGCCAGAGAGCGCCAGCATCGTCACCGGGATCATGAACCAGGTGGTGGCCGAGGTGACGATCTGGGGCGAGGTGCAGTACGGCATCCGCACCATCCTGGATGAGTCAGGCATGCTCGCCGACGCTGGTGCCGAGGTCCTCCGCGCCGTAGAGGCACAGAACCTGGGTGTCATCATGACCAGGTTGAACGAGATGCGCCGGAACCCCGCTATCGTTGTCACCAGCGAGGACCTGGAAGGGGCAAAAATCGAAGGTGGAATCACTACCTTCTTCGCCCTGATGTTCCCTGGCATCACTGTGATGTTTGTCTTTTTCACCGTCGGGATGTCCGGGGCTTCCCTCCTGAACGAGCGCGAAGCAGGCACGCTCCGCCGCTTGCTGGCAGCGCCTATCCCACGCGGGGCCATCATCGCCGGGAAGATGCTGGCCTACATGTTGCTGGTCTGCCTGCAAGTGGTCGTGCTATTTGGCGTGGCAAACATCCTCTTCGATATGCCGCTGGGTAAATCGCCCGTGGCCCTGGTGCTGCTCACTCTCGCACTGGCCCTGGTCGCGACCGCCTTGGGTATGCTGGTTGCCGCACTATCGGGGACAGCCCAACAGGCGGATAACATCGGCACGGTGCTGGGCTTCGTCCTGGGGGGCATCGGCGGTTGCATCGCCATGTCGGCGACGCCCCTCACCCGCACAGAGGGATTCATGGGCGTGCTGTCAAGTCTCACGCCGCACGGCCACGCTCTCGAGGGTTACTACCGCCTGATGGCGGAAAACGCGACCTTTGTCCAGATATTGCCAGAGATCGGCATCCTGTTGGCAATGGGCGTCGTTTTTTTCCTGGTCGCCAGGTGGCGTTTCAGGTTTGAGTAAAGGACACAAACTTGACAAATTCAGGCCAGAGATGCGATAATTGGGCCTGCGATGGATATGCCAGCAACCAGCAACCAGTATCCAGCATCCAGTCCCTATGTCGCCCGCCCTGCCGTGCTGGTCGCCTTCTTCTTCGCCATCGACAAACTGCTAGGGATTGTGCGCGATGCTGCCATCGGTCACGCCTTCGGTGCCTCCGCCGAACTCGATGCCTACTACGCCGCCTTCGAACTTCCGGATGGCCTCTTCACCGTCGTCGCGGGAAGCGCGATGGCGACCGCCCTCATCCCCATTCTCTCGGCCCGCATCGCCCGGGATGACCAGGAGAAAGTCTGGCGGCTGGTCGCGGCGGTGATTAACTGGGTGCTCCTGATCGTGGCGGGGATGAGTGTAGTGGCGGCTGTTTTTGCCCCCCAGGTTGTCCGCGCCGTCGCTCCGGGCTTTGACGTCGAGACGATGGCCCTGGCGGCACGATTGATGCGGCTGGTGCTGCTCCAGACCCTCATCTCAAGCGTCAGCGGTATCGTGATGAGCGCTCTCCAAGCCCACCAGCACTTTCTGCTCCCAGCCGCCGCCCCGATTTGCTACACGCTAGGCCGTCTGGCGGGAGCAGTGCTCTTGGCCCCTCGCTGGGGAATCTTTGGGCTGGCCTGGGGTGGACTTGCGGGTACCGTGGGCCACTTTCTGATCCAGACGCCGGGGCTGATCCGCTACCGCGCCCGCTGGTGGCCCCCCCTGCGTCCCCCTGACCTGCGAGCGGTGCTGGCGCTGATGGTGCCGCGGGTTCTAGGACTGGGAGCCACCTACCTTAACTTCGTTCTCCCCACCTTCCTGGGTTCGCGGCTGCCGGTGGGGGCGATCTCCGCCTACGAGTATGGCTGGCGGCTGATGCAGTTCCCGGAGACGATCATTGGCACGGCGATGGGGCTGACTGTCTTCCCAACACTGGTGGAACGGGCCAATGCCGGCGACAGGGATGGGCTGCGCCGCACAGCCTCCTGGGCGCTGCGGCTGGTGTTGGCGCTCGCGGTGCCAGCGGCGGTTGGACTGCTCCTGATGGGTCGCCCTCTGACGGTGCTCTTTTTCCAACGTGGCGAGTTCGACGCGACTGCCACGGGCCGGGTCTACCGGGCATTGCAGTTCTTCGCCTTGGGTCTGGTGACCCACAGCGCGTTGGAGGTGGTTGGCCGGCTGTTCTACGCCCAGCGGGATATGTGGACGCCGTTGTGGGCAGCGCTGGGCGGGCTGATTGTGAACGCAGGGATGGGATGGCTGCTGCTGTCATCCCTCGCCCACGGGGGCATCGCCTTGTCCAATTCGCTGGGGGCCGGGTTACAAGTGGTGATCCTGCTGCTAGTGGCGCGGCGGCGACTGACCGGGATCGAGGGGCAGGCTCTAGGCGTGTCGCTGGCGCGAACGGGGGCAGCGTCGCTGTTTATGGGAGCGGCGGTGATTGGCTTCCACGCTTTGCTGCCCAATGCGGGGCTGCTTGTGACCAGCGTGGGCGGGTTGGTGGTGGGAGTTGCGACCTACGTGTTAGCGGCGCTCCTCTTGGGCAGCGAGGAGATGCACGAGTTGCTGTGGTTGCTACTGAAGCGGAACAGGTGAACGGCGACGCGGCACTTTATGCCAACAGGCGCTGCAGATCGCGCATATGCAGCAACTGGTGGCCGTAGAGGGCGTTGATGAAGATCTCCAGTGTGATTTCCCCCAGTGCTGGATGGTGACCCACCTGGTCCAAATCGGTCTCGTCCAGCCCCGCCACCCACGCGATGGTCGCTTCACGAGCAAGTGCCAAGTCGGCCAGCAACTTATCCGGCGACAGACCTGCCAGCCGGGCCTGCTCACGGGCGTTGAACTCGTCGTAGTCGAAGCCCTCGGGCGCACCGGGTCCGCCTGCTGCGATGTCCTGCGCGATTTGTAGCAGCCCTTCTTCAGCCGAAAGAAAGTGAGCCAGTAAGTCGCGCACCGTCCAGGCTGGCGGCCCCTCGTAGAGCACCATTTTCCACTGATCGTCGCTCAGGCGGCCTAGAATCTCCACTGTCTTGCGGCTCCCCTTGTGCATCCGTGTCACCAGTTTGTCCACACTTTTGCCCATTTGACACCTCCTTAGTTGGCTTCGACAGTAAGTATAGCGGAAATCGCTGGTTGAGGCAAGAGGTGCTGGCCCTGTGTTGTCTTCATGTCAATTGTCCGTTATAATTACAACTGTTGCTTGGTGGCGGTTTTTGCTTGAGTAAGAAAGATGCGGTATAATGCCGTCACTCTATCAGGGGGACCTAGGATGGCCGAGAATTCTTCCAAGACCACGGTTCTGAGCCAGGGCGACATCGCTGCCCTGCGTGATGAACTGACTCAGATTGCCCTTATTCTCGCTCAGCACTATGACGCCGGTGCTCCGGTGGAGGCGCAGCTTTATCAGCGTCTACCGGCTTTACGGGAAAGGCTGGCGCGTTTCGAACATGAACTGGCAGCCTTGGCGCTTGAGCGGGGCGAACTAGCAGCCTTGTACGGCATCAGCCAAGCGATCGGCTCCTCCCTGGATTTGGCGGAGGTTCTGAACGAGGTGATGGACCAGATTATCCGTCTCACGGAGGCTGAGCGTGCCTTCCTGATGCTCGTTGACCCGGAGACGGGCGAGTTAGAGTTCCGGGCTGCTCGTAATATGGACCGTGAGACCATCACCGCCTCCTCGTTCGATATCAGCCGGAGCATTGTCAAGCAGGTGGCCACCAGCGGCGAGCCTGTCGTCACGACCAACGCACAGATGGACCCGCGCTTCAAGGCACAGGAGAGCGTCATCGGTTACAACCTGCGCTCCATCCTGTGTGCGCCGCTCAGAGCGCATGGGCGGGTCACCGGAGTGATCTACGCCGACAACCGCATCCGCGCTGGCCTCTTTTCCGACCGGGACCGTGACCTGCTCACCACCTTCGCCGGTCAGGCAGCGGTGCGCATCGAGAACGCCCGCCTGTTTGAGAGGATTGCCGACGCCAAGGTGTTGAGGGACAACATCTTCGCCTCCATCACCAGTGGCGTCATCACCACCGACGTTCAGGATCGGATCATACTCTTCAACCGGGCTGCCAAGAGCATCCTGCAGATGCCCGCGACGACCATCGTCGGCTCACGCTTCGCCGATGCCCTTCCGGTGCTGGAGAGCGAACTGCGCTCATTGGTTGAAGAGGTCAAGATACACGGAGAGCCGGTGGTGGGGTTCGAGACTGAGATGTTACTCCCCGGCCGTGGCCAGGTCAACCTGCGTACCAGTATCTCTCCCCTTAAAGATGCCAACGATGAGACGCAAGGTATCGCCATTGTGATAGATGATCTCACAGAACAGCGCCGGCTGGAATCGCGCTATCAGTTGTTCCAGCGCTATCTCTCGCCGGCCGTCATCGAGCGTCTTCCAGACGACCCCCATGAACTGAAACTGGGTGGACAGCGACAGGAGATCACCAGCATGTTTGCGGATATCCGTGGCTTCACCGACTTCAGCCAGCAGCAAGAGCCTGAGGCGTTGGTGGAGGTGCTCAATCAGTACCTGGCCATCGGTGCCGAGGCGGTGCTGGCTGAGGAGGGGACGCTCGATAAGTTCATGGGAGATTGTGTGGTTGCCTTGTTCAATGCGCCACTTCCCCAGGCGGATCACGTCTTGCGCGCGGTGCGGGCAGCGCTGAAGATACAGGAGGGGATCACCCTCCTACACGAGCGTATGCCCCCGGCCTGCCGGCTTGCTTATGGGGTGGGCATCAGCCTTGGTGATGCAGTTGTGGGCAACATCGGTACTCCACGGCGGCTGGACTACACTGCCATCGGTTCCAGCGTGAACCTGGCGCGCCGTCTGCAAGAGGCTGCAAGCCCAGGGCAGATTCTGCTTACAGATACAGCCTACCAGCGAGCACGGAAGTACATCAAGGCCCGGCCACTTACGCCCATAAAACTGGAGGGCATCAACGAGCCAGTCACAGTATATGAACTGCTGGGGCTGAAGTGACACTTCTGGCACTCGTTCACGCCCTGGTTGCTCTCTGGTTGGCGATCTATGGGCTAAATTCCTTCATCCTGGTCTTCCTCTACCTGCGCCGCCGGCGGGAAGTGGCCCCCACTCCACCCATAGATCAATCCGCCTTGCCGGCTGTCACCGTGCAGGTACCCGTGTACAACGAACTCCACGTGGTCGAGCGTGTGATAGACAGCGTGGCCGCGCTCGACTACCCCCGTGACCGGCTGCAAATTCAGATCCTGGACGATTCGACCGATGAGACGACATGCCTGGCCCGTGCGCAGGCGATACTCCACCGCGAGCAGGGGGTGGACATCACGGTTCTGCGACGGCCCGACCGTAGTGGCTTCAAAGCCGGGGCGCTGGCCTGGGGCCTATCTCGGGCCCGTGGCGAGTACGTCGCCATCTTCGACGCTGACTTCTGCCCCCATCCTGACTTTCTGCTCCAGACGGTTCCCCACTTCCTCGCGCACTCACGATTGGGCATGGTGCAAACGCGCTGGTCGTACCTCAACGCCGACTACTCCCCTTTGACCCGTGCCCAGGCGTTGGCGCTCGACGGTCACTTCGTAGTCGAGCAGGCTGGACGATATCGCTCTGGATTGTTGATGAACTTCAACGGCACGGCTGGGGTGTGGCGACGGTGTTGCATTGAGGAGAGCGGCGGGTGGCAGGCCGATACCCTCTCTGAGGACCTGGACTTGAGTTACCGTGCTCAGTTGGCCGGTTGGGAATGTCTATACCTGCCGACGACGGACGCGCCGGCTGAGTTACCCCCCCAGATCGCGGCTTTCAAGCGGCAGCAGTCCCGCTGGGCGCAGGGATCGGTGCAAACCTTGCGCAAACTGGCCTGGCCGCTCCTGCGCGATCGGCGGCTGAGGTGGGGGCAGAAGGTGATGGCGCTGGTGCACCTGAGCAGTTACCTGGCCCATGCACTGATGGTTGTGCTCCTGCTGGCTTCACTGCCCCTGCTGCTGATGCCCGATCCTGCGCAACTCCCGTTAAGCGGCCTGGGGCTGATGTGCCTGGGACCGCCACTGGTCTACGCCGTCTCCCAACAGCAGTCGTACCCCGATTGGAGACGGCGGTTGTGGGCCTTCCCGCTGCTGGTGCTGATTGGGATCGGCATTGCATGGTGTAACACACAGGCGGTGTGGCGCGGGCTGACTCGCTGGGGTGGGTCGTTTGCCCGCACGCCCAAGTTCCGGCTTGAGGGGCAAACCGGTCGCTGGGTCGATAGCAGTTACCGGCTCAAGGCCGACAGTAGTACTTTCGGTGAGGTGGTGCTGGCCCTCTATGCACTGACAGCGGCAGTCTTGGCCCTGGTCACCGGCCGCTATGGGATGGGTCCCTTCTTGCTGCTGTACGCGGCCGCGTTCGGGACGGTGGC
>JAUWOI010000365.1 GCA_030612185.1 Anaerolineae bacterium | reverse complement strand
TTCTCCAACGCGCCCGCCCAGTAGATGCCCAACCAGTGTGGCATCTGCAGGTTCCAGGTGGAGGCGTAAGCGTTGGGGTACTTGTCGAGCACGCGGAAACTGCCGCTGCGCGTGCCGCCACCCATGCCGGTCGAGGCCACGAACGAGTAGACCAACACCTCCCCCTGATAGGCGTAGAGGTGCTGCTCCGAAAGGTCAATCAGGATTCGTTTCCCGCCGCCGGCAGGGGGAGACGCAGAAGCAGGTACCAGGCTGCTGGCCCGTGGGATGACGAGCACTTGCCCAGGCAGAACCAGTGCCGGGTTGGCAATGCTATTGACCTGGACCAGCGTCCACATCCCATCGCCGTAGTGATGTGCGATGGCCGAGAGAGTCTCGCCCGGCTGTACCGTGTGTGTCGTGGCGGCGTGTTCCGGCTGATAGGCCACTGTGGGCATAGTGGGGCTACCGGGGATGACTAACGTCTGGCCAGCGGCGACGTGGCCGGGGTTGTAGATGCCGTTGAGTTCGGTCATCGCCGCCACCGTGGTGCCGTATCGCAGGGCAATGCGGTACAGGTTCTCGCCCGCCTGGACGACGTGTGTGGCCCCGGCCGCAGCAGGCGCGGCCGGCACGTTGGAAGTGGGAATGACCAACCGCTGTCCAGCGTAGATGCGCGTGGGATCGGCGATGCCGTTGGCCGCGCAGATGGCGTCCACAGACACTCCGTAGCGCCCGGCGATGCTGAACAGCGTCTCGCCCCACCCGACGACGTGGATTACGCTACCTTCGTTAATCTTGGCTGCGCGCGCCGGTGCCGGTGCTAGCAGCGTCCACGCCAATAGTACACCCAGCAGCGTCAGATTGATCCACCTGCGCATCGTTCTCTCTCCCTCTACCATCGCCCTTAACCTTAGCAGAGAATACGTGCTGTGTCAAGTGCTCGCGCCCACCAAGCGGGTTGCTGTTTTGACAAACACCCTCAATGGTGTTATCATATCCCGCAGTCTCTCGTGACGGAGTTATTTCAATGCGCGATACGAGCGAGTGGCGCCCTATTCATTGGGTGCTGGCCAGCATCATACTCTTGACATTGCCGTGCTATTGCATTGGCGCCTCGATGCTGGTGTTGCAGTCGGAGACCAGGGGGCCGACGCCTACGTCAACCGTTACACCTACTGAATCGCCTGCGGCCACATCCGCCTTGGGGACGGCGGAGCCGACGGAGACGCTGCCGCCAACTCCCACCCAATGGTTCCCACCCACGCACACGCACACGCCTCAGCCGTCCTCGACTTTGCCTCCTACACACACGCTGATGCCTACAGCCACGCCGACGCTCGCACCCACAGTGACGTCCACGTTCACCCTGACGCCCACCAACACTGCCACGGCTACTGAGACGCCGACCGCAACGCTCATTCCGACAGAGACACTGACCGCAACACTGATTCCGACAGAAACACCGACCCAGACCCTCACAGTCACCACGACGCCCACGCTCACGGTGAGCGCCACTCCAACCCCGGAATTGTGAGCGGTGATGGGTCTCCAGGATTTCGCGTGGTCAGTCACCAGACCCTAAGGGTTTTCGTGCACAATCTGGCAAAAAGAGCCGTTACGCTAGCGAAAAATGGTGTTTACACGATCTTGGGCAAAACCCTTAGGGTCTCACCCAACCACAAAGGAGTCCTGCGTGGAAGTCATTCCCTTGTTAAAGCAACTTTCGGAGGCCGATGGCATTTCCGGCCACGAGGAGCCCGTGCGCGAATTGCTGCGCCAGACCTGGCAACCCTTCGTGGACGAGATACGTGAGGGCAAACTGGGTAGCCTGATCGCCCTCAAGCGTGGCACAGAATCTGAAGGCTCGACTGAGCTCGCTGAAGTCCCGCGCCCCAAATTGATGCTGGCGGCCCACATGGACGAAATCGGGCTGATGGTGACCGGCGTCGAAAAGGGCTTCCTGCGTTTCACCCAGGTCGGGGGGACGGACCGGCGGGTGCTCCTGGGGCTTGAAGTGGTCGTCCACGGACGACGCGACTTGCCCGGCGTCGTCGCCACCCGCCCACCCCACGTTTTGTCCGTGGAGGCGCGTAAGAAGACGGTGCCCTGGGATAAACTCTTCGTAGACGTGGGGCTGCCAGCGGAAGAAGTCGAGCAGCTGGTCACGGTCGGTGATCTGATCTCCATCCAGCGCGAGATGGTGGAACTGAAGAACCGCCGCGTGGCAGGCAAGGCGATGGACGACCGGGCCTGTGTGGCTGCTGTGACGCTCGCACTGGAGCAACTGGCTGGTGTACGTCACGCCTGGGACGTCTTCGCCGTGGCGACGGTGCAGGAGGAGACAGGGCTGAAAGGGGCCATCACCTCCGCCTACGGTCTCGCACCAGACCTGGCTGTGGCGTTGGATGCGACCTTCGGCACACAGCCGGGCGTCCCGGAGGTGGACGGTTTCCCCCTGGGCGAGGGCCCGACCGTCGGGATCGGCCCCAACTTCCACCCCGGGCTCGTAACACGCCTGAAGGAGGTGGCCGAGGCCCACGAGATTCCGTATCAGGTTGAGCCCATCCCGGGCGCCAGTGGCACCGACGCCTGGGCCATTCAGGTCACCCGCGAAGGGGTGCCCACGGCTCTCGTCTCCATCCCAGTTCGTTACATGCACCAGCCGGTGGAAACGCTGGCCGCGCAGGACATCGAGCGAGCCGGGCGGCTCCTTGCGGCGTTCGTCGCCGGGCTGGAGGCGGATTTCCTGGAGAAACTGGCCTGGGACAACACATTGGCAGGATAGCAAACCTTCGTCGGAGTCGCAATGTGGCAAGACTTTGAACCAGATGTGTCGTATCTGATCGGAGACACGTGGGTTGCTTTCAGCAAAGATGCGTTGGGCCTTCTCCGCAAGATTGACCCTCAGGGTAATCATCTGAGGGCGATAGAGAAAGGCCACGTTGCCCCCCGTGGTCAGAGCGGCCTGGTGTCTTCTGAGGTGCGGGGCTATACGCTGAAGACGAAGGTTCTGGGACGAGGTGGGGCAGTGCGCGTGCATGGCCGTTATTTGGCAGATGATACGGTCTGCTTTGACTTGATTACCCGGCATTGATGAGGAGGGGCAATGGACCAGAAATGGGACACTCTGTTTGCACAAGTGTTCGCCGATTTCCCCGATGAGCGTCTGGTGCATGAGGCGAGAGAAGTGCTGGAAGCAATGGAGTACAAGGTGCAGCAAGATGGCCTGTGCTGCACCATCCCTCGTGACGTACCGCTGGTAGTCGTCCACCGGTCCCTCCACAGCGATGGGCGACTGCGTTCGGGGGGCTTTCTGGTCTTTGAAGTCGCGGTGGGTCCTCATTTCACGACCCAGGGAGTGTTCAATGGGGTTTGCGAGTACGGCCTCCTGCGCCTGGAATTCGGACTGGACGGCGCTTTTCAGGATGACCTTTTTGTCGTCTCCCCGCTCCTGACGTCGCTGGAGGTGGAATGGGAATACGAACAGATGCTGGTTGGACACGTGCTCGCGGAGAAGCGGGCGCAGTATGAGGATGACGCCGCCACGGAATAGCCGTGGGGATTGGACCAGGGAGATATGATACTGAGAGAACTTTCGGAAGCATTTGGCGTTTCGGGGAACGAAGACGACGTGCGCGCCATCGTTTTAGACGCGGTGCGGGAGCACGTGGACGAGGTTAAGGTGGACGCGTTGGGTAACGTCCTGGCTTTCAAACGCGGGACAGGACGGCAGCGTATGCGCGTGATGCTGGCCGCCCACATGGACGAGGTCGGCCTGATGGTCGTGGGATACGACAACGACGGCTTCCTGCGGGTGAGATCCGTCGGCGGGATTGACCCTCGTGTGCTGCCCAGCACCCTTCTCCAGATCGGCCCTGAGCGCATCTCCGGTGTCATCGGTGTCAAGCCAATCCACCTGCTTAAAGAGAATGCCGATAAGGTTGCCAAACTCGAAGACCTGGTCGTGGACGTTGGAGCCAAGAGCAAGGACGAGGCCAGGAAATTGGCCCCACTGGGCACTTATGCCACCTTCGCCACGCGGTTCCGCGAATTGGGCCCCACCGTCAGAGGCAAGGCGTTCGATGACCGGGCCGGATGCGCGGTGTTGGTGGAACTTCTGCGCGGCGAGCGCTTTCGATTCGACCTTCACGCGGTCTTCACCGTGCAAGAGGAGGTCGGGTTGCGCGGGGCGCGGGTGGCAGCCTACGCTATTGAGCCCGACTGCGCCTTTGCGCTGGAGGGCACCGTCGCCGACGACATGCCCAAGGACAAAGACACCAGCCCCACGACGGAACTGGGCCAGGGGCCGGCGATCACGGTGATGGACCGCTCCTTCATCGCCGACCGGCGACTGGTGCGGCTGTTGACCAGCACGTCCGAAGAACTCGGCATCCCATACCAGATCAAGCAGCCGGGCATCGGCGGCACCGACGCAGGGGCCATTCACCTGACCCGCGAGGGAGTGCCTTCGGTGACAGTAGCAGTGCCCTGTCGCTACATCCATAGCCCGGTGGCTTTGCTAAGTCTAGACGATTTCAATAACACGGTGCGGCTGATGCGCGCATCCCTTGCGCGCCTCACGCGGCGCACCATGAGGAGAAGGAGGAATTGATGAGAGAACTGATACGCAAATTGGTGGAAACCTACGGTCCTTCAGGAGCCGAGGAGCAGATTCGGACCGTCATCCGCGCTGAGGTCGAGCCCTTGGCCGACGAACTTCGGGTGGACCCGCTGGGGAGCCTGGTCGTCCGCAAGCAGGGTAGCCCTTCGGCAGGCTCACCGCCACGCCTGCCACGAGAGTACTCTCGCAGTGGAGTACTCGCGGTGGCAGGACAGGCTGGTGAGGGCCAGCGTTTCGTACTGGCTGCGCATATGGACGAGATCGGCGTGATGGTGACTTACGTGGACGAGAAGGGATTCGCCCGCTTCACGCGCGTCGGTGGGGTGGTCCCGCTCAACTGCGTGGGCACACGGGTGGTCTTCGCCGACGGGACGGTGGGCGTCATCGGCATTGAGGGGAAGCGGGAAGACACCAGCAAGGTCCCCACATTCGGACAACTG
>JAUWOI010000550.1 GCA_030612185.1 Anaerolineae bacterium | reverse complement strand
GGGACAAATCTAGATGCTTGATTGGGTCGAAAACCCAGGTTTGGGTGGGGATATTTGCCCTGATTCTCGGAAAAACTGCTCACTGATAAGCCAAAAATGACGTCAAGTTGTGAGGCAGAGGTCAAAATGAGAATTGCTGGAATGGAGAGCAGGGAGTAGGGAGTAAGGAGTAGGGAGTAGAGAGTGCAAGTTGGCGGTGCGAAGTTTTGACTTTTGGGCAGGGTTGGGCTATACTGAGCGTGTGCCAGGCAGGTGGGAAATGGTGGATGCACACAGACATTGAAGCCCGTTCGAGGTACTCCGCCATTCTGGCTGAGAGGCTCTACTAGGGCTTCGTATTTACATTATACACCAAGGGCGTGCCGATGTCAACCGTATGGCCGAGAAAATCCGCCTCTGATCCAGCAGAGATTCTAGATGTAACCCCCACGCGGCAGGCTTTCCTGCTGGGATGGACGCTGGCGGAAACGCTGGGACGCTTGCGGCGCGGGGCGCGCCCCCGTCGCCGCCGCACTGCGGATGACAACTACGCCCCCCGGCTGAACGTGAGCGATAACGAGCCCAGCAGCAGTGGGCGTGCCTTATGGACAGGGGTACGACGCCTGCTGACGTTGGCCGACGCCCTTGACCTGCTCGAAGAGGATACCGACCAGCGCAACGCCTGGGAGCAAAAAATGCGCGGCCTCCCGCTCCAGATCGAGAGAGCCGATATGCAGGGAGACCCCCGCTACACGACACCGGCCGAACTGCGGGAGATCCTGGACCGCTGGTCACTCGCGACCCAGGGGCGGCTGAACGCTCGCGGCGCCGACCTGGGCCGGGCGCTGACGGCCGGCGCCAGCCTGGCCGACACCTGCTGGTACCTACGCCCACCGCCCCGCCCCTCAAAGGCAGAATTGAGCCGCCCGCGCTCCGAGCGACTGGCCGACCTGGATGACCTGGCGTATAAACGTCCCGCGGCCGAGGACTGGCGGCGGCTCCTTTCCTTCTACCGCTTGCACGCCGAACGAACGCGGGTGCGCAGCCTGCACCACGCCCTTTCTCCTTGCGTCCCCGAGGTGCTCATCCGCCACCTGCGGGCCTGGAGCATCGGCGAGATGCTGTACTACAACGACCGCTCGCGGCTGTGCCGCCGCTCTTGGCTGCTGAGCCCCGCCTTCCAGACGTGGCTACCACGCCGCCTACGCCGCAAGACCCGCTCCCCCGATCTCCTGCCCGAGGATGAGATCGCGCTGATCCAGGCGCTGAACCAGCAGGAGACCCGCTGGCGGCAGATGCTGTTCGGGTTCCGGCGGCCGGAAGACTTTCTACATAGCCGTGACCACGCCTGCATCGCCCTGCTGCGCTGGCTGCTGTTATTCCTCCTGCTGCTGGCGATCGGTCTCGCGGCGGGCACATTCCTGTACGTACTGGGGCTGCTCGTCGCCGCAGCGACTTGGCCAGCCTTCCAGTCACTGATGGAGGGCGCGGGAGCGAGCGACTGGATCAAGGTCATCACCACAGTGGTCGGCTGGTTGAGCATCCTGGGGCTGCTGGGCAAGGCGTTGTTCCAGTGGACGCGGGCGGCGCAGGCGCGCATCCACCACTGGCTGATGACGTACCGCATCGCCTGGCGCACCCGCGTGCCCTGGGACCGGGTGATACGACAGCAGGAGCGTAAGCGGGGCAAGGCTTCGAAGCGCAAATAACACGAATGGGCGAATTTCACGAAAGTAACCCTGTCGTTTCGAACCAGATTCGTGCAATCTTCGCACGCTTCGTGCCCTTCGTGTTTCAAAACTGGTGTGCGCCATAAGAAGCAAGATACCTTGCGCTTGCACGAGGTCTAATGCGTTGGATTGGACGGTAAGCATCGCGCGCAGGTAGAATGAAGGAGAGCCCATGAACGACGAAAAAGGAAAGTTGCGCGGGCGAACCTGGCCAAGATTGCTGCTTGCCTGGCTGTTGGCCTTTCTGGCAGGCGCGGCTTATTTAGGTGTTGGACTCCTCGCACACGGCACGCCCAACTGGTTGGATATCGCCTTCCTTCTAGCATTGCTGTGGGCGTTGAGTCGCCTGTTGACTCCTGTGGTGCGGAAGATCATGCAGCGCCGGGTCGCCTTCCGGCTCAGTGCTGTCATCCTGATCGTCGCCCTGATCCATACGATACTATATGGACTGTGGGTCCACATACCAGGTACCTGGTTGGGAATGTCTGAGAGCGGGCGGCCGTGTTTCGTGCCGGAGTACTTTGACTGGCGTGGGGTTCTCCTCTCCCCGTTTGGGATCATCTGGGCGCTCAATTACTGGCTAATTGGGCTGATAAAAGACTTGACCAGCGGCCTCACCATCGCCCTGGCGGCGGAATGGCTGCTGTTCTTCGCAGTTTTTGACACTCTGGCAACTGTGCTGGCACTGAGCTGGGAAGTGTTCAGGCTGGCTCTCTCGGAGTGGACCGGGACGCGGTGGGGCGTTCAGTGTCTGCGGCCTGCCTTTCATGTGGGAAGGACATTCATCCGCCGCATCTGGTTGGCGCGCGGGAGCAGGTTGGTTTTCAGAGCGCTTGCCATCCTGGCGGCGCTCACCGTCGTCGCCAGCCTGGTGGGTGTGGTGGCTACGGCGCGCCCACCCACGCTGGAGTGGGAGGGCTCCCGGCCTCGCTTTGAGCCGCCGGGCAGGCCGCGCAGGGTAGACGACCTCGCCGTAGCGCCGGATGGCACGGTGTACACCGTATCTCATAGGCGCGTGTTCCGGCGGAGAACGGACGACGAGGCATGGCAGTTGTCCAGCACAGGCATCACCCATAGCGTCACCACAGTCTTTGCCGACCCGCACGGCGGGCGGTTCTACGCTGGGACGGATGGCGGCGGGGTGTTCCGCTCGGCCGGTGGGGAGACCTGGGCACCGGTGGACGAGGGGCTGTCC
>JAUWOI010000194.1 GCA_030612185.1 Anaerolineae bacterium | reverse complement strand
TGATGGCTTTCCCCTCCACAAAGTTGGGAGTTGCCGACTTTGATGAAGGTCTAATCCATATCGGAACAACATATTGCTTCAATCACTCTGAACCTCGCTGCTCCGAGTGCCCAATAAACAACCTCTGTGAAGGACACCGGTCAAATCATCGGCTGATTGACGACTATCGAACGTGATGACGACTGAAGCGTCTGCACTAGCAGACCGTCGGTGCAATCACGTAGAACCGTGATCGCCGTGCAAAGTTAGAAAAGAGCCCCGGAGCATCAATCTCCGGGGCTCTTTGACCGTTGAGCAGGCAAGTGGCCTACGAGGCCGGTTCAGCAGTTGGCTGCGAGCAAGAATAGTAGCATAAGGAGAGAATAGGCGCAATCCGATTTTCACGCTTGCTGATCTGCCAGATGTATCTGCTGCAACGCCCAGCGTTGGAGAACCATTTCAGATACGTTCCTAAAGCATTTGGCAAGGTACGAATAGCTATGGTATGCTATGAATAGTATTGTAAGAGATGTCTCAAGTCCTATTGTCCAAAACATTACCTGAAGGTCTATAGTTTGCTAAGTGAAAGGAGATTTCTATGAGTCAAGGGTATGCTTACCTAGAGGGTGCCCGCTCGAAGCCGGGTACAGTAACTGCCATCAGTGCGATGACACTCATCAGTGGCATCCTGAATATCCTGTGGGCTTTAGGACTAGCGGCCGGCGCAGTGACGGGGACGCTTGGAATCGGTCTCCCATATGCTCCGGTAACGATCTTGCCACTCGTGCTAGGCATCTTTGAGATCACATACGCGGCACGGCTGCTGTCCAATCCGCCCAGGCCGACGCAACCAGCTCAGGTGATTGCCATACTGGAGATATGCTGCATTCTGTTTGGCAATGTGGCTTCCCTGGTATTCGGGATTCTTGCGTCAGTCTTTTACAGCCAACCTGATGTACAGGGCTACTTTGACAACCTCAACGCTCAAGGGGATCTTGGCCTTTCCAAGACGGGTCTCCAGGATTTCGCGTGGTCAGTCACCAGACCCTAATGATTTTCGTGCAGAATAGGGCTGAGAGCCTGGGAAGCGGCTGATGGGGCAGAGGAGAGGCTAGGCTCTATCCTCGGCCTCGAAGAAGTAGCCGGTGCTGGGGACGGTGTGGATGAAACAGGGCTTGCGAGGGTTGGCCTCGATCTTCTGGCGCAGCCGGTAGATGAACTGTTTGACTAACTCTGTCTCGCCCAGGTACTCTGGGCCCCACACGCGGGTCAGGATGGCATCCCGGCTGAGGACCTTGCCGGCGTGGCGCACGAGGTAGTCGAGAACCTCGAATTCGGTTGGAGTCAGATGGACAATCTCGCTACCAACCACAGCGTGACGGCGAGAGCGGTCCAGCACGAAGGCCCCCTGGGTGAAAACGAGTATGTCGGGAGTCTCGTCTTTGTTGGCGGCACGCCGCAGGGAGGCCACCAGGCGAGAGATGAGTTCTTTCTCGTTAAAAGGCTTGGTGACGTAGTCATCGGCGCCGAGCGCCAACCCGCGCACGATGTCATCCACAGTCCCCCTGGCGGTGAGAAAGATAATGGGGACCTCGGTCATCTCGCGCAGGCGGCGGCAGATCTCAAAGCCGTCGTGCATAGGCATCATAACGTCCAGGATGATGCCGTCGGGGTGTATATCGTAAGCACGACGTAGACCGTCGAGCCCGGAGGCGGCCATAGTGACATCGAAGCCGTTACCGGTCAGGGCAAGTTTCAGCATGCGGAGTATGTCTACGTCATCGTCAATGATCAAAATGTGAGGCATCGTCTTTGCTTCACTCCTTGTTAGTCCGTGTCGCAACTACTTGACAAGACTTAGAACATCTAATCCGCATCCAGAGTAATGTATCACAATTGTGGAGGACTGTCAAGCGTCCGGTCAACGTGGCCAACATGGCGCATCCATAACCAGCCCGCCGCACCGGCGACGATGGCCTCGACGACCAGCAGGGTGGCGATGACTGTAGCCACGTCTGCCCAGAAGCGCATGGGGAACAGGCGGATCAGGGTGTCGGAGTAGGGG
Source organism: Anaerolineae bacterium (assembly GCA_030612185.1). The sequence goes on along the minus strand of JAUWOI010000194.1, from coordinate 5,655 downwards.
AAGATCCAACTTTCGCCCGCAAAGAAGATGCGGTGAAACGTGGTGAAGAACTCTCCCCAACTCAGCAGCATATACGCGCCGACGGATCCCATCAATCCCAGGGTGAGCATACTGCCGCTCAGGATTGCAGCAGGGGCACGCCGGCGCGTATGGCTTGAAGCGGACAGCGCTATTATGCCACCGAGCAGCGCCAGTGCGGCGACGATGCCGGCTTTCATTATGTAGTTGTACACCATCTGCACATCGGCCATGTGGCGCAACTCCCGCGCGTTGAAGGCACGCTCACCGTCAGGGAGGCGCAGATTGCCCAGGAGCGAGATGTCCGCGTTGGTTCCCAGGTAGTCCACGCAGACTTCGGCCATGTGAGTGCGCTCTGTTATGGAGAGGTCATAAGGATCGGGCGGGAAATCCGCCTTCCCATACTCCCAGTGCACGAACCATTGACCGGTCACGATGTGCACGTTAGCCACGACCAAGAGAACAGGCAGGGCCAGCACAAGCAACCATTGAATCAGACGGGGCCATAGTGTGTTGTGGGTCATCATTCTCCTTGGGTCAAGGAGTAGGGAGTAAGGAGTAGGGAGTAAGGGAGAAGCCACATACTCCCTACTCCTTACTCCCTACTCTCACAAAGTCCAAGATGAGCGCGTTAGTCATCCATTCGATGGAGGCGCGGTCGTCGGTGAAGATGACCTCGCTGGGTATTGTGGGACGCAGGTTTGCCGTCGCCTGTAGCGCCGCCGGGTACAGGAATCCGTCCCCCTCCAGGCCGGGCAGGTTAGCGAGCAGGTTGCTGGCCTCGCTGGGTTGAACGGTGGCGACGACGATGGCGTTGAAACTATCCGGCACGTCTATCACGTGGGCCGAGGGAAAGACTGTAAGCAACGTGGCCATCATGGCCTCCACCAGCCGGTAGTCCTCCGGCGTATGCCCGACGTTGATCACGACGACGCCATCGTTGGTGAGATGGTCGCGTACCTGGCGGAAGAATTCCACCGTCGTCAGGTGCGGGGGGATGTAGGGTAGCCGGTATGCGTCCACGCCGACGACGGTGTAGCGCCGCTTGGAGTGGGCCAGGTAGTAACGCCCGTCGGCGACGATAACATTGAGGTTGGGCTCGTCCATCGCGAAGTACTCCCGCCCCACGCGCACGATCTGGGGGTCAATCTCCACCCCGTCAATGGGCAGCGGCCCGTAGACGGCGGTGTACTGCCGGGCGATGGTTCCGGCGGCCAGCCCGATGAGTGCCCCGCTCTCGACCCGGTCGGGGGTATAGGGTGGGGGGTTGAAGTAGGGGGCGATGAGGAAGTAATCCCACGGCCCGGAGGTGCGCAGTTGTTGGGGGCAGTAGATGGAGTGGATGCCTTGCCCTTCGTTCAGCAGCAGGTAGCGACAGCCTTCTACCTCCACCACCTGTATGTAGTTGTAGGCCGACTCGGTCTCGTAGATGGTGTTTTCTGCTCCCTTGACTGGCTGCCCGCGCAGGATGAGGGCCAGCAGGATGATGATGGCTGGCATCCAGAGGTAGAGAAGCAGGCGGCGCGGCCTGCTGCGGGACAGGCCGAAAAGCGCGATGGTCAGCAGGAACAGTGACAGCAGGACGAAGGTATTGCGCGTGCCGATGGTGGGCACGAGCACCAGGTCGGGCAAGAACGCGCCCAGGAAACTGCCAGCGGTCGAGATAGCGTAGACGCGACCGGCAGTCTGGCCGGCGCTTTCTACGTCTTTCATCGCTAGCCGGATGGTGAAGGGTGAGATACAGCCCAGCAGTGTGACGGGGATGCTGAAGAGGATGAGGACGGCGATGAAGGAGCCGCCGAGCATGACGACGTTGAAATCGGCGAAGCCGTTCGGCTGACCGCTCATGGCAAAGCCTGGCGACGCCAGCGAGAGCACAGGGCGGGCGGCGAAGGGGATGATGCCGACGAGGAAGGCGGCCCAGACCACGATCTGGTAGAGCGTGGCGGGGTGGGGGGAACGGGCGGCCCAGCGCCCGCCGAGGAAGTAGCCCGCCGTCAGGTAGAGCAGGATCAGCCCGATGATGGCCGCCCACACCAGGTTGGCGGTGCCGAAGTGGGGGCGGAGCAGGCTGGAGGCGGCCAGTTCGATGGCCAATGAGACCAGCCCGCCGGCGAAGGCGGTGACGTAGAGGTAGGAGTTTTGTCTGCGCATATGCGCTGAATTATACCGCCTTTGCGTGTTCAGGCAACCTGAGACCTGACAGGTTTTTGAAGGCATTTTCCGAGATCGGAAACCTGTCAGGTCTGGCTTGACGTTCGTCCTGCATTGGTATACCATGTTCGTTGAGGAGATATGCGCGGTGAGTGACGCAAGGGTAAAACTGGGCCGGCGGGGGGAGGAACTATCTGTCGCGGAGTTGACCCGCTGCGGCTACGAGATCGTGGCGCGCAACTGGCGCTGCCAGACCGGCGAGGTGGACGTCGTGGCCCGCCGGGACGAGGCGTGGTACTTCTTCGAGGTGCGCACGCGGCGTGGGCGGGAGTTCGGCGCGCCGGAAGAGTCCATCACGCCGGCCAAGCAGCAGCGCATGATTGACGTGGCGCTCACCTACCTGGGCGAGCACGATCTGGATGATGTGGACTGGCGGGTGGGCCTCGTGGCGGTGGAGATGGACCGGGCGGGGAGGCTGCTGCGACTGGAGGTGTATGACAGCATCAGTTGAGAGGGGAGAAGGGGGAAGGGAGAGGAGAGAGGTGAGAGAAGAGAGGGGAGAAGGGAGAGGAGAGTTGTTGGTCATTGTGGGGCCGACGGCGGTGGGCAAGACGGCGCTCTCGCTCCATCTGGCTGAGGTATTGGAGGGTGAGATTGTCTCCGCCGACTCTCGCCTGTTTTACCGGGGGATGGACATCGGCACGGCCAAGCCCTCTTCTGAGGAGCGCACCCGGGCCCCCCATCACTTGATAAACATAGCCGAGCCCGACGAGACGGTGGGGCTGGTTGGGTTTCAGGAGCGGGCCTATTCCGCTATCGCGGACGTACACGCCCGTGGAAAGTTGCCACTATTGGTCGGGGGTAGTGGGCAGTACGTGCGGGCTGTCGTGGAGGGCTGGTGTATCCCCCGCGTCCTGCCCGATCATGCCCTGCGGGCCGAACTGGAGGCTCAGGCCGAGCGCGAAGGGGCTGAGCAATTGCATGCCCGCCTGGCCCAGTTGGCCCCCGACAGTGCGCAACGTATTGACCCCCGCAACGTCCGCCGGGTCATCCGCGCGCTGGAGGTTTGCCTGATCACGGGGCGGCCCATCTCCGAGCAGCAGGGCAAGCGACCGGTTCCCTATCACATCCTCCAGGTCGGCCTGACGATGGAGCGAGCGGCCCTCTACGCCCGCGTCGAGCAGCGGGTGGAGGCGATGATGGCCGCCGGGCTGGAGAACGAGGTGCGGCGATTGACGGAGGCGGGATATGGGTGGGACCTCCCGGCGATGTCGGGGCTGGGGTACGTGCAGTTCAGGCCTTACTTCGAGGGGCGGGCGGTGCTAGAGGAGGTGGTGGCGGAAATCAAGCGGGCCACGCGTCGCTTCGTTCGCCGTCAGTACAACTGGTTCCGTCTTAGCAATCCTGCCATCCGGTGGTTCGACGTTACCAGGACGACGGCGGATGAGATTGAGGCTGTGGTGAGGGTCTGGTTGGAAGGTGATCGAAGTTGAGATGGCGCGTTTGCCTCAATAGTAGCCTGGTGGTAGAATAGCCGTCAGCGGTTAGCCGTTAGCAGTTAGTAATTGGAGAGGAGACCGATGCGGGTGCGCCCGGCGTGGCCAAGAGATCTGGAAGCGTGTGGTGTGTTGGATCACTCCTACACTACCGACCGTGTCTGGCAGATGGAGACGCGTAATGGGGATGGCGTGCAGACGATCACCTTCCGGGTGGCGCGTCTGCCCCGTGAGATGCGGGTCAATTACCCTCGTCAAGATGAGCATCTGCTGGCGGGGTGGCGGCGGCGTGATGGCTTCCTGGTGGCGCAGGAGGGGCGCGTTCACGGTTACGTGGCGTTGACCGCCCAAATTGAGAACGGCATTGCCTGGGTGGGTGACCTGGTTGTGGACCGGCCCCAGCGGCGGCGTGGTATAGGAACGGCACTGTTGCAGGCGGCGGCTCAATGGGGGCACGATCACGATCTGGCGCGACTGGTAGTCGAAGTGCAGACCAAAAACTATCCAGCCATCCGGTTCTGTCAGTCGCGAGGGTTGATCTTTTGCGGCTATAACGATCATTATTGGCCACACCAGGATATTGCTTTGTTTTTTGGAGAGGCGTTGCGGTAGCGTAGAAGCGTAGAACTGGGTCGTAGTCAGGTTGATGGAATTCTTATCGGCGCTCGCATTACAAGAGTTTCTTGAACTGATCAACGTTGTGCTGCTCTCGGGCATCGTTATCGTTTCCTCTGCCCTCCTGCTCTATCTTATCGTATACAGCCCCCGCAACAACGTAGCCCGTTCGTTCGCCATGCTGCTGGTCTGTGTGCTGGTTGCCTATTTTGTGGACCTGGCGCTGTTCGGTGTCGAAGACCTGGACGCGGCAATTCCCTGGCTGCGATTCCAGTGGGTGGGTATTGCCTTTACCCCGGCCGCCTATCTGAGTTTTTCCAACGCTCTGCTGATCACTACCGGTGCCCGGAGCAGGTTGCGCGACGTTGCTGTCCGTGCCAGTTACTTCCTCAGCGCCTTTCTGCTGCTGGGTGCGGTCTTCACCGACCACATCGTGCGCGGTGGCGCGCTAGCGCCTCGTGTCTCTCATCTGCTGCCGGGGCCACTTTTTCCATTCTTTGTCCTCTATTATTTCGCCGCCGTGGGTTGGGGAGTGGCCAATGTCCTCCGGGCGCGCCGCCGCTGCCTTACCTCAACCTCGCGGCGTCGAATGACTTACCTGATGGCCACCTTTGCAGCGCCGGCGGCAGGTGTCTTCCCCTATCTGCTGCTCGCTGGCTGGCCTGCCTTTGCGCCTGGCGTTGCCCTCTGGCTGCCGCTGGTGCTGGGGAACGTGGCCGTCGGACTGATGCTGGTGCTCCTATCGTACAGCGTGGCTTTCTTCGGCGCGCTCACCCCCGACCGGGTGGTGAAGCACCGGCTGGTACGTTTCTTGCTACGCGGGCCGCTCGTCGCCACGCTGGTGGTCGTGGTGATCGTCGCTGCGCTGCAGGCGGAGGGATGGCTTGGTCTTCCAGGCCGCCGTCTGATGCTCTTTGGCGTCGTTGGCGTCATCCTGCTGCTGCAACTCGGCATCGAACTGGCTAAGCCTTTGATTGACCGGGCGCTCTACCGCCGGGATCAGCCGGAGATCGAGTGGATCCAGCAGTTGGGCAACCGGCTGCTCACGACGACTGACCTGCGCCAGTTTCTGGAGAACGTGCTCGCGGCGCTGTGCGACTTGCTGCGGGTGAGGACCGCCTTCGTGACCGTCATAGACGGCGGCGTGCCTCACCTGGAAGTCGTGGGGGGACCGCTGGAGCCGGGAGCAGCCGACTTATCGCCGGAGGCGTGGCAGGCGTTGGCTGGGTCCTCCTCAGGGGTAAGGCGTATCGAGCGGCATGGAGACCTATTCGTCTGGAACGGCTACTGGCTGGTCCCATTGTACACTCCTTTCTCATCTCTCCTCATTGAGGGAGGGGCTAAGGGGAGGCGCGTTGTCGGTGTGGTGGGC
>JAUWOI010000189.1 GCA_030612185.1 Anaerolineae bacterium | reverse complement strand
GGGCAGAGGTAGGCGCGCCATTGGCCCTCCCCCCCGGCCCCGCGCCGCCCCCCCTCAGGCCCCCCCAACTCTGGGGGGGAAGTGGGAGAGGGGAGACGCGCCCGCCCGCCGTGGCCGGAGAAATAGATAAAGGCGGTAGATTCTGGATTCGTAGATTCGGCGAGCGATTTGAGGGCTGCGCGGATGTTGGCGGCGGTGGCTCGCTCGCTGGTGAGGATCTGTACGTTAGCCGATGGGTAGCCGCAGCGGGCAGGGTCGGTCAGAACGGCGGCAATGGCCTGGGCGTCACGGACGGTGGCGGCTAGGCTGGCGAAGCGGGGGTGGGTGTAGTCGCCGACGCCGATGAGGAGGACATGAGCGTTTGGGAAGGATTCTCGAATGCGTTGCTCCAAATCGTCTTTGCGTCTCATCGCTCACTCCTCACGTGCGCAACCAATGGCTGCTCTTCTTCTGCCCTATGGGGGGCTCTTCAAAACCAGCGGCAGCCACGTCCAAGTGGTGCCGTGAAATGGCTCGTCGGCGCTCAGAGCAAAGTACAGCCAGGCCGTGGGGGCGACCCCGTGCCAGCGGGTGGTCCACACACCTCCGCCGGCGAAATCATCAGGTGAGCTGGGCATAGCGCCGTCAGGCCGCTGCTGGGCCAGAAGCTCCTGAATGAATTCTTCTGCGCCGTTCCCCCCAACGGCAGCATACTGGCCGGTCCCCTCGTTCCAGACCGACCAGGGCCCTCCCTGACCGTCGAAACCGAAAACCTGCCCACCCTGCGCCGGCAGACGCAAGACCTGGTAGGCGTAGCTCAATGCCCGGCGGGCGTCCTCATCCCGTCCGATAGCCCGGAGGAAGGCACTGCCCCAAGTCTGGTTATCCAGGTAGGGTTGCTGCCAGTCTCGGCCGCCCTTAAAGCGCCCCGTTGTGTCATCCCAGTAGTAGGTCAGCAGGCAATTCTTCAGTTGGTCAGCCTCATCTCGGTAGTCTAGACCGGCGGCTTGCAGCGCCCACCAGGCATCTAGTGTCCCCTCGGTGTGGTCAATGTCCAAGCACCCATCGGGAGCCAGGTGCGACGCGAGCCAGGCCGCGCCGTCCTCCGTAGCGGTGCGTGCGTGGGGGTGGGTACCGCCCAGGGCCAGATATCGGCTCAAGGCATAGACGGCCCAGGCGATATCGCCCTCCCATTCGTGGCAATGGACGCACGGCAGGTTGCTATTGTTGCAATCGTAGCTCTTGTACCAGGATCCATCAGCGTTCTGTGCCTGAACCAGCCCCGCGACGAGAGCATCTGCGTGCGTCCACATTCCTTCGCCGCTGAAGACGATCAGCGCCAGGGCCTGGTCGTAGGTGTGGGCTGTACAGATGGACTCCTCCGCCCACGATTTGAGCAGGCCGGTCAGTTGCTGCTGCGCGGCCAGCCATTGTGTCGCTCTGGTCAGAGCGACGGTGTTGGTTATTGCGGTTGCAAAGTCAGAAGAGACGGTGCGCGAAGCGACGTTGTAGACGTTCAGGTTATCAATGGCGAGGCTGCCTGTGCCGCCAGTATCGTCGGTGCCATCTTTGACGACGGAGATGATGAAAGCTACCACCCGGCTGGAATCGAAGGTGGTACCCGCTGTCCACGGGGCAAGGAAGTTGAAAGGGACGACGAGCTGGCCCCACCAACCTCGATGCGTGGCGTGGTGGTAGCCACGACCAAAGATGCGTTGGGTGGCGGTTGCCTGATCTATCAGCCCTACCTCCAGCGAGTTGGCCGCGTTGGGATTGCCGCGCCAGTCGAAGCGCAAGTGATCGTAGGCCGACAGGTCAAGTGGCGGGTCAAAGTTGCAGCGAATTTGGGCCCAATTGCGGTCCGTGCTATCCAGGTTATACTGCAATTGAAGCGCCGTGTCGGTGTATCCGGGGATGGTTTCCACAGTACCCGTGACAGTCTGGCCAGGGTCGTGGACGAAGAAGCAGTCAAAGCTGCTCTCAAAATCGAGAAACGCCTGTCCATCTCTCAGCCCCAGGTCGGCCCACGGCTCCGGGGCATTGTCCTGCGCCAGCAGCCAGTAACTCACCTGGTCGCTCTGCCCCATGGTCCAGGACTGCGAGGCCGGGCTGTCGTCGTGCAACCAGAGGTTGACGTTGTCATCGTTGGGGTTGGTGGTGGCACTGATCCAGCCCTGGGGAGTGATGGTGTGGTCGTCTGGCAGGACGTCCAGGGCGATGCGCACGGTGGGAGGGTTCCCCTGCCAGCTCTCGTCGGCGGTATGGAGTGCGCCGAGCCACGTGCTGCCCAGAGGGAGGGTGGGACTGAAGACAAAGGTCGGGGGCGTGAGGTCGGTAAATGCTACTTGATGCCGCACCCAATCGTCCCCGATGAAGCGGGCTGTGTTACTGTCGTGACAATCGGTGTGACCCCCGTCGCAGACACCACCCTCGTTGATGAACATGGACGATATCTGCGCCAGTTTGAAGCCCTGAGCCTCGGCGCGGCGGGTGGGGTCAATAGTGATGTTGACCGTAGCAGTGTAAGTCTGGATGACGTGGAGCCGCGTCTGGCGGTCGCGCGGCGGCGGGAGGGCCAGCTCATAGGAGACGTCGAAGTCATGGTTGGTGCCCTGGGCTTGCATCCGCAGGGGACCGGTGGGCAACCAGGTGGTGTCGAGTGCCAGGTGGGTGAGCTGGGGATTGTGATGATACGTTGTGGCGTCGGGCCAGTAGGCGGGCCCCAGGATAAAGGAGCTACCGAAGGGAATGGGCGGTGACGGGTCGGCATTTTGCTTCAAGCGAACAAAACCGGAGGCGTACAGCACAGCCACTGTTGGCCAACCTGTACCGTCGTCGGTGACGTGGGCGATTTCTAGACGGGCAGCGGGTTCAGGCTGTTCTACCCCATCAAGCCAGACCGCCATCGTGTCGGTGACGCTGGGATCATCAGGGCAGGTAGAAATCGTCCAGGCAGCGTCCTGGTAAATTGTCGGACAGTCGGTTGGGGTGGCTTCCCCACGGGCGATGGCAGCGACCAGACAAAGTCCCAGAGATAAAGCTACGATGGAAAACGGTTTGCCTTTCATCCTCTCTCTCCGGCTGATGATGCAGGGTTCACCGTAAGGAAGATGCGCCTGTTTGCCAAAGGTTACTCGAAGGCAATATCGTCTATGCAAATGGTGCCTGATCCATGGTCGCGGGCGAAGGCGAAGTTCACGTTTTCGACAGAAGTGGTATTCACACCTTCCTCGCTAAATCTGCTCAACGGCACAATTACCCGCCTCCACTCGAATGCACTAACGACTACCAACGGTCCCGACTCGAGCCTGATTTCTGTACCGCCAGTATCTTTTAGAGCAATTCGAAATGTTTCTCCGCCAGTCGTTCCTTTGACCCAGAAGACGAGGTTAGAGAACTCCGATGCGTCAAAATTCTCTGAGGGTGCTTTATCCCAGTGGACACCCCACCCCCCGCTCTCTACACCACTCATCGCATACGTAAGCCTCAATCCATATGCGCCAGAGTGGCGACACTCCTCGGATTCGACGTATCGAGCGTTCAATTCTCCCTCACTGCTCACGAACATAAATGCTTCGCCATGTTCGGCTTGCGGGAATGTCTCGATCAAAGGCGGCACGGGCGTCGGCGTGACTGTTGGGGTAGGAGTTGGCATTGGGGTGGGAGGCTTCGTCGGGGCTGCCGTGGGGGTCGGAGTTGGCGTTGAGGTGGGCAATGGCTCAACCTCGAAGGTGATACTTTGAACGATGCTGCCACCTTCGCTGGTCACTTCGACCGTCACTGTGTCAGGGCCGGGTGAATCGGGAGCTGTATATAGGGCGGATGGTGCTGTAGAAGACGAAAGGGTCCCTCTGGACGCCGTCCATTTGAACTGGAGATCCTGCCCTGCGGCTCTGATCGTCAGACTCGCTGATTCGCCCACCAGGATAGTGGTGCTCCGATCAGCATTGATCTCACCTACTACAGGTGGCTCTGGTGGTGGGCTGCAAGCTCCAAGCAGCCCCATCGCGAAGGCCAAACTCATCAGCAGACCTATGGCTTTGTAACGTGGAAACATTTTGCACCTCCTTGGACTAATAGTGAATGCTATTGATTACTGAACACGACCGTGATGTGTAAGCTCGCACTTGCACTCTGTGTCTTGCATGGCGATTGAGCCAGAATATCCAGAATGTCGTGGGTTCCGCTGAATGGAGCACTGTACAAGGTGGCACATCCCTCTGCAGGTCGCAGGCTCCCATTGGCGGCGGACCACGTACATAGTGTGCCATCCTGTCCCAGGGTTTCTGCCTGCACCAGCACTAGTTCGCCAGCATTGATTTCAACCACATCGCCGGGCTCAAAGGATATCGTCATTGCAGCTCTTTCAAGATATTGTACAGAGAAGCTCTGGACAATTGGCGTCTCCTCAGACGGAGGAGGAAATGGGGAAAGCGGGCTTATGCCGAGGATCACAGTAGCCAGAGAGAGGACTATGGCCAATACCCATGACGCTACATCAGATAATATCCACGGATGCAGGGCGTCGGCTAGTGAGGCGAGTACCTGGATTGGAACAGCGATCCATACCATTTCGACTGTGCCACCAGATGCTTTAATCACTGGGTTGAGATAGCGCCAGACCAGGTGGAAGAGTAGCAGCAGGATAACGGCCAGGCTCGGCGCACTGGCTAGAGGAGACACGCACGGCAGTGAAGCTGAAACCAAGGGCCCCAGGATAGGGGCTAGTATGGTGACGACCACGAGGTTGAAAAACAGCATAACAAGTGGGGACAGCTTGACTATCGGCATTGTTAGCACGGGCTCGTGACGTCCTAACCCGCACATTTCATTGAAGCTTATCCCCACCGTCTTCAGTACCGTCTTCAGTGCCAGGGCGTTCAACTGTCTTACAATCCGATTGCGCTCGGCACTGAGGGTTGGGGTGTCCCCATCATCTCGTGCCTGCCGGATGTTCGTGCGTAGTTGATGGTCGTAGTTGAGGAAATCCAGCAGCCGTTCATGTTGTTCGCCCAACTTCTGCTGAAATTCTTGCAAACCTCTTTCATATGGAGTGAAAGCATCGCTCATTGTCATCACATTATCTCCCCGCTACATTGTCCCGGCGACAACTCAGTCCCTTGATCTGCTTTTTCCCAACTCCCACACCAACCCCTCCAGCAACTCTCTCGCCCCCGCCGCATCCACCAGCCCCCGCTTGATGGCGCTATCCAGCAGGCTGCGAATGGTGACGACCAGGGCCTCCCGGTCCTCTGGGAAGACGGACCTGAACGCTGCCGCCTTCAGGCGCGGCGGATGATCTCCGTCATAGTATACTGTGCAGCGCGGCAGGACGCAAATCTCCTACCTGCCCAACTTCCCCACCCCCGCCTCGTCCACCACCCTGCGCTCAATCGTGTGATTTCACCCCAAATCGTGTGATCAGTCCCAAATCACGACACAAATCCCGACATTTCTCGCCTAATCCCGACATTCACGTAGCGGTGTAGCGCACGTTGCGCCCTTTTCCTACTCGCCGAGCCTGGCCCGCTGCCACCAGGCCTTTCAGGTCACGCAGTGCAGTACGATCAGTGATGCCAAACACCTCCCTGTATTGGTGGTTTGCCAGTTCCTTTCCCTCATTCACCATCAACCGCAGCGCCTCAATCTGCCGCCCGTTCAGCCCTAGTTCCCGCAGGTCGGTCACGCCCGCCTCGGGGATCAGGTCGAGAATATCGTCGCCGGGGCCGTGGAAAGTCACTCGGAAGGTCTGGCCGATCTCCTCAAAGACCGGCTCCGACAGACCGTGCTCCTGCATCCAGCGCCGCATCCGCAGGATGCCCGTGTTCCAGCGTTCGATGTAGCGGATGTTGAACAGCAACTCGGCGATGAGGTGGTTGCGCAGAGCGTACTCCTCCAGGTCGGACAGGGTTCGCAAAGCCATTGGGCGCGCTTCCAGTTATTCATCCAGGGTAATGTTACGGACTAGGTAACAAGCCGCGCAACATCTAACCGAGTTTACCACAGGCGCACTTCTTGGGCAAATCGGCTCCTGCCATTAGAGACTCGTTCCATCTCTCTCCAACTCCCCCACCAACCCCTCCAACAACTCCCTCGCCCCCGCCGCATCCACCAACTCCCGCTCAATGGCGCTCTCCAGCAGGCTGCGGATGGTGACGACCAGCGCCTCCCGGTCCTGGGGGAAGACGAACTTGTACTCCGGCTCCAGGAGTTTCTGTTGGCTGAACGGATGCACCTCGTACTTGCGGTCCTCGTTGACGAAAGAGAGGATGAGCACCTGCCCGTAGGTGCCGTCCTTTTTCTGGCTGACCAGTTTGATGTTCGGGCTGCGCCGCACGCTGAGTTCGTATTCGTCTTCGATCCGTTGCCGCTGAACGCCTGCATCGCGTGGGTCGGCCCCGGTGTTGGTCAGGTAGACGACTACGCCTGGCTCCGGCACCTCGACGGTCAGTTTGGCCCAATTCCGATACACAATCTGCGCGCCATCCTGGGTGGGTTGTTTTTTCGCCCCTATGCCTTTCACCTCCCACTTCGGCGCTGGCACTTTGATCCGGTTGGCCTCGATGTGCGCCAGGCCATCCTTGAACATACGCACGTAGTCTCCGCTGCGGTCGCGGTGCCAGTCGTCCACCCGCCCCAGGCCGAAGCCGGCGTGGGCCGGCAGTCTCTCGAAGAAGGTGGTCTCGACGTTGGTGATGGCCTTCAAGTGCTGGATGATGGCCTGCGACTGGTTGTTTTGCCAATCGGAGTAGGGGTCCTGTTGCCCGGCGTCCAGATTCTTGTACCAGGCGACGACGGCCGCCTGGTAGTCACCGTACAAGTCGCCCTCCGGTGCGAAGCGTGCCATCAGTTGGGCCAGCAGACTCCCTTTCACTCGCTGTGGGCCATCCTCAATAGTCGCTTTGTCGGCGTTGAGGACATCCAGGATTTGGGCCTGGCTGCCATCGGTGAGCGCCTCCTGCGCGTCGTAGCCGTAGACGGCCTGCAGGTCCTCGAGTATGAGGGCGTAGGGATTGTGCGTCTCGATCTGGGCCAGCAACTCCACCAGGGCGTGGGCTGTGGGAGTAGTATCGGCGGGATAGATGTCGGCCGCGCGGGCCAGGTTGGGAAGTCCGGTCCACCAGTCGCGGATGGCGGCATAAGCCTCCCCCACGGTGTGTTGCTGGCCCACCACGCCCGGCTCTGTAGCGAAGAGGTTGTGCAGGCCGACGATGAGCGCGCGGGCAGGTGCGCTGATCGTCTGCCGCTCGAGGACCGCGTTGGGGTGTTGACCCTGGATCAATTCGTAGATCAGGTCAGCGTCTTGGACAGCCACCCAGCCGACGGCGCCGGGCTGCAGTTGCAACCGCAGTTCGTCGCCGAAGGCGCGGACGGCGCAGGCCAGGTAGAGGGAGAGCGCCACCGGCCCCTGCCCATACGGGTCGCGGACGTAGGTCTCGACCAACTCCCGCACCGGCACCTTCTCGCCCTGCCCCAGTCCCCGCAACCGATCCATCATCGCCGCCAACGCCGGCAGTTTGACCCGGAACTTGTCGGGATTGGCCTCAACCTGGTACTCGGCAATCGTGCCGCGATAGGGCCCCTGTTGCACCAGCGCCCCGTTCTCGGCCAGGCATTTCCTCAGGAAGCGGGTCTCGCCGCGATTGGCGGCCGCGTTGTGGTCAATCCCCACGGGACGGTGGGCGCGCAGCAGGGCTTCGACCGCGTCACTCAGGGCCACGTCCTTGCCCGGCCCGAATCTGGTCACGTGGACGGGGTTCAGGTGGGGATGTGGGAAGGAGTTACG
>JAUWOI010000415.1 GCA_030612185.1 Anaerolineae bacterium | reverse complement strand
CAGCATGCCCAGCGCCAGGAGGGGCCGGAAGGGGGCCAGGTCGCCCGCATAGGTCACGCTGCCCACCACGCCCCCCATCTCAATACGGTGCGCCTGCCGCCCGGAGTACCGCTCCCACTTCATCCAACTCAGGTGCGTCTCGACCGCCTCCACCCGCTGCGCCCGCTCCACCCAGCCGCGGTAGTCGGTCTCCCAGCGCTCACCGCAGTGGAAGTAGGAAAGCGACGAGAGCCGCCGCAAGAGCGCACGCACCAGGACGTGGAAGTCCACCGCCTCCCGCATGAACTCCCCCCCGTGCTTGAGCCGCGCCGGAGTCAGGAAACACACCGTCAGCCGGTCGGATGGCAGTCCCTCCGCCCAGGCGGTCACCTCCTGCGCCGTCACCTCCAGCCCGGTCCCCAGCAGCATCTTCCCGTCGTAGACGGGTTGCTCCTCCCCGCTCAGCGGGTGCACCGCCCGCACCTCCCGCAGAGCGTACTTCCCCCGTCCTCGCCCCAGCCCCGCCTCCCCCAGTTCCCGGAAGACGACCAGGAAGTAGGGCAGGTAGCCCACCGCCTGTCCCACCAGCACCAGCCCGAAGGTCAGAGGTTCCCCGGCGGGAATCTCGGTGCGCCGGTCCAGCGGCGGCCGGATGACGAAGGGCCGTGGGACGGCCTCGTGGGTGCGCAGCACCTGGCTTCCCGCTGGGGGGTGCGTCTCGAAGAGATAGGCGTAGGCGCAAGTCTCGGCCAGCAAGCAACCCTCGCACGCCCGCACCCGTGGCTGGACGCAGACGGTGCGCTTGAAGACGTGGCCGAAGCCGCCCCGGAGCACGCTCCCCTTGTAGGGCGGCAGGTGGAGCGTCTCCCGTGGTTCCAGGGTGAAGCGGAAGAGGGCGACGCGCAGATTGGGAAGTTGAATTGTGTTGGTCATTGTTAGTGCCAGGGTACAAGTTTGCAAGTTTGCAGGTTGCAGGGCTTAGTGCAAGACCTCCACCAGTTTTAGGCTGATGCGGCGACGTTCTATGTCCACATCCAGGATCTGGACGCGTACCCGATCGCCGGAGCGCACGATCGCCTCCACCCGCTCCACGAAGCCATCTGTCAGTTTGGAGATGTGAATCAGTCCGTCCCGTCCCACACCGACATCCACGAACGCGCCGTAGTTGACCGTGCGCTTGACGGTTCCCTCCAGTACCATCCCTTCCCGCAGGTCGCGCAGACTGCGGGGTCGCGCGTCCTGGACCGCTCGCTTCGGCAGCGCGCCTACGGCAGACAGCGTTTCTTCCACCGCAACCGGCTGCCCCTCGGCGTCGAATACCGCCAGTTCAGCCCAGCCCAAAGGGAAGCCGTCGGCGGTGAGGCGGCGGGACGCGGGGCTACGCCCGTCCCGCAGGCCGTAGGCGACGGTGATGGCGTCGCGCCCGCTGCCCCAGGCCAGCCGCACCAGGCAGGCGTGGTCGGGCAGGCTCTCGGCGTGGGTGACCAGCGTATCATAGGCGGCCCCGGTTGGTGCGAGGTCACGGGTGTAGTCCCGTTCGGCGGCCAGATGCGTGCCGTAGAAGTCACGGCAGGCGGCCAGCACTACGCTCGGGCTGAGGCGGAAAGCGCGCTCGTGGTAACGGTAGAAGTCGGCGTCGAAGGTAACGGGGTGCTGGGAAGGCTCCTCCACGCTATCTGACAAGGTCCCCGGAACCGTCTCCACCAGCACGGCCACGTCCTCGGACCAGCGCCCGGACCGGCGGGTGTTGATGGCCACCGCCCGCACGCGGGTGTGGGTCTCCAGCGGGCTGCCGTCGCCCACTTTGAAGGCACGGAAGGGGTCCTGCTGGACGGTGCGGAAGCCGAAGACGGCCTGCTCCAGGCGGCGGGCGTCGCGGGCGGGGTTGTCCTTGTCCATCGCGTGATAGAGCAGCGCCGTGCGGAGCGCGCCCTTGAGCGAGGAACCGGGGATGTAAGGTAGGTCGCCGGTGCGGATGCAGGCAAAGACCTCAGGGTGGGCCACGCCGCCCTCCATGCGCCCGTCGTAGAGAGCGCGGGCGGCGGGGGAGACGCTGGCGGTGAAGCGGGCCACGCGCACAGCCACGTCCACGTGCTCGGCGACAAAATGGCGCGTGGCGGGGATGCTGCGCTCGACCACCTCGACGAAACATGCCTGGTCGTCGCGGTCCAATTCCAGCAGGAAGTCATCGAGGGTGAAGCGGTAGAGAGTGTCACCGGCGATGACGTATTCGAAGGGCTCCAGGCTCTCCCCCGTGCCGACGTGGATGGGGGTGAGCGGGGTTAGTTGAAAGCGGTATTCGGCCATCACGCCCCCTCCTCAATGTGCACCGGCAGCGGGAAGGCGTAGCCGTACTGCACGATGTCCTTCATAACATCCCTCTCACCGTCTGGAACATCCTTTCCCGGCCAGTGCATATCGCCGACCAGACCACCGTACCACTCACGCACGCTCTCCCCGGCAGGCAGGCGGGCCATTGCGCCCGGCTTCAGCATCAAAAGCGGCTTCTTCCACGGGCTGGGCAGCGCCAACACCTCGGCCAGTTTGCCGCGCTTGACGCGGGTGCGGTAGGTGACGTTAGCGGGATCGTCCGTCTTGGGCACCCAGGCGGAGAGGGTGACGAAGCCGTTGGGGTTTGCCACCTGGGGCAGTTCCGCGCCCGCCTCGACCAGGCCCTCACCTTCGATGCGGAACGCGCCGTGACCGGTGGACTTGCGCCGCCCGAAGCCGTTGCGCTCGATCCAGCGCCACCACCTGGTCAGCCGTCCGAGCAATTTGTCGTCCCCCTCGTCCAGTTTGTGCCAGATCTCGAATTTCCGGCCAGGGCCGTAGAAGGTCTCGTCGGCGACGAAGAGCCGTCCCTCGCGCGCACTGCCGGTGATGCGATCCACGGCGGTGCGGGTGATAGGATACACCCGCTCCTCCTTCTTCAGTTCTCGCAGTCTCGCCCAGGCGTCACTGAGCAACCCCTTCAGGGTTCGTGCCGATACGTTCTGGGCCAACTGGTGCCATTGCGGGAGCGGCAGGTAGTGATCATCCTCCAATGCCTTGTGCAACATAGCCCCTACGACCTCGTTGGCCGGATTGTGCTTTTTCTCTTCTGGGTCTTTCGGTTCGGGCCGAAGCACCGGCACGGGGAGGGTGCCTTCCGGGAAGCCAGCCGACACGAGCAGCGGTGGATCGCCATCGCAGTAGCGAGCCAGGAATTGCACCAGTGCATTCTCACCCTCGGTATACCGCAGCGCCCACAGGAGGTGGCCGAAGATGGTGTCGGATTGGAGCGGCGTACGGAATGAGGTGAGGGGGCGGATGGTCAGTTTGTAGATTTTCATCATGTGTGTGACCTCGTTTCAGGGGGCTTGCGCCGCCGTGAACAGGCGGCGCTGGGGGACCTGTCCGGCCCCATCCCTTATGAAGTTCAAGGAATTGATTGGGTGACAGCGCCTTGCTTGCTGACCGGGACCGCCGGGCGATGAACCACGCTGGCCGATCACGACTGCCGGGCGATGAACATCGCTGACCAGAACCGCTGGGCGATAAAGTCGCCCGCCAACCACGACCGCCGGGCGATAAAGTCGCCCGGCTACGGAGCAGCGTCCGATAAATCGGACTTGATATGCTGCCAATAGCGCGATTGACAGGTGGTCTCAACATTCTTGATCAGAGCCCTCTTCCGCAACAGAGTATAACTTCATCAACTCTGTTCGCCAGCTATCCACCTCTGTCACGTAAAGCGGTGTGTCTTCGCGCACCAAACGCGGTCCCACGTTCTCCGAAGTCATACGCTCCAAGATGGGAATGACCGTACCTGCCGCGTGATGCTCCTTTTGGCGCTCGACGTAGGCGATGTAGTTGGGCAGACGCTTGGCGTCGAAAGAGAAAGCGCCATATTCATCTTGCCACTCAAAGCGTACATCGCTGACGCCGGACTTGTTGAATCTGGTCGAGGCAACGCCCTTAACCTGGCCGACAAACTTGGACACTGAAATAGCAGGAGGGATAGCCACGACCATATGAACGTGATCTATAGTGCCACCGATGGTGTAGACAACACCTTTGAGCCCAACAGCCTTGCCGGTCAGGTAGCCATATATGTGCTTCTCGACCAGAGGAGTCAGTAAAGGTTGACGATTCTTGGTTGACCAGACCAGATGATAGAACAGTTGCCAGTAAGGCATTATCCTATGCTCCTTTGCGCTTCCGCTGGCCGCGCGGCGACTTCATCGCCGCGCTCCAAAGCCCGATTCATCGGGCGCTGCTCCGTAGACCGGACACTTTATGTCCGGTCGGGAATGCTTCATCTCCGATCTGATGGGTCATCGTAACCAGTCGGGCGTACTGATGGATCACACATCACGGCAGTTCACCACGCAACTCCTCCAGTGTCCCCGCCTGGGCCAGGACATTGCCTTCCAAG
>JAUWOI010000319.1 GCA_030612185.1 Anaerolineae bacterium | reverse complement strand
TCGATGGCGATAGCCGCCTGGTTGGCGAAGAGCGTGGCCAGCCAGACGTCGTGCTCGTCAAATCCCCTGGCCCGGCCGCTCTCGGCGAATTCCAGGACGCCGATGACCTGCTCGCCGCGCTTGAGGGGCACGCCGAGGACGGCGGTGAGCGGCTCGGCCTCCCAGTCAGGCGACTGTCCCTCCCAATGGTTATAGTCGGCCACGGCCAGCGGTGCGCTGCTCTGTAGCACCCGGCCGCAGAGCCCCTCGCCGGATGCCAAACGTGTACCGACGTAGTTCCTCGTGTAGCCATGGCTGACGACAAACTTGAGGTCGTCCCTTGTCTCATCAACGAGGTAGACGCCCCCCGCCCTGGCGTCGAGCAGGCGACAGCCCTGTTCCACGACGTTCTGCAGGACTTCGTCAAGTCCCAGTTGAGCGGTAACAGCCAGGGAGATTTCCCGCAGCGCCTCTAATTCCTCACTCCGGCGACGCTGTGTCTCACCGAGATGGGCCTGCTCTTCGGCCACCGCCCGCTTGTAGCCCGACCGGGCGGCCAGAACTGCCCCGGCCAGGATAATGACGATGATGCTCCCCCCCAGGAAGACCGACGTCGTGCGGGTTTGGCGGTGCGCCGCCAGGATGGTGTCGTAGGTCACAGAGGTGCCCACTGACCACACGTGGCCCTCGGCCGTGTAGATGGGAGCGTAGGCCATCAGTTTTTTCACCACCGGCTGGCCGCCCTCGCTCTCCAGCCAGAGGTAGGTCCCCGTCCCCCGGCCGCCGGCCAGCATGTCCTCGATCAGTGCGATAAGTGTCTCGTCCCCGGTCTGTTGGCAGTACTCGTAGGCATTGCTGCCCTTCAGTTCGGGATGGGCGATGTTGATGATCTCCACGCCCGTCTCGTCCAGTACCCAGACGTCCATGTCCTCCTCGGCGCTCAACCGGGCCACGCGCACTCTGATCTCGTCACCTAGCAGGTTGAGGACGACGATGCCCTGCCGCTGGCCCAGACTGTCGAGAACGGGCGCGACCAGGCGTACCGTCCAGTGGCCAACCATCACCTCGCCGTGGCCCAGCGCCGGTTCCAGCGGGGAGACGTAAACCTCTCCCGCGTCGAGTTGTTTCGTGGCGACGAAGATCTCGCGCTCCGCCTGCGACCGCAGTTGATCCTGGGGGATGATGCGCACGGTCTCGCCGTCGCTGTCCACTCCTACGATCTCCTGCCCGCTGGCGTCAATGTAGCGAATTTGCGCGTAGATGGGGTGGCTTTGGAGGTAACTGAAGAGGCTCTGCTCGGTCACTCCCCGGCAGGCGGCTATCTGCTCCTCGTTCTCCGCCCCCAGTGCGTTGGCCAGACAGTTTGGGCCGCCCCCTTCTTTGATGTGCAGCAGGTCCCGCCGCGCCTCGTCGAAGATGGATTGGACGCTAGCCGCCGTCTGCTCGGCCAGCAGCAGTTGGCGCTGGCTGAAGCGGGTTACGATCTCCTCCTGGGTGACCCGGTCCAGTCGCACCCCCATCACGATCATCAGGCCGATGCCCATGGCGGAAAGCGCCAGGATCAGTAAAGTAGATCGCGTCGTTTTCATGACTCGTGATCCCCACTCCGCCCCTCTTGCAGCATTTTGTACCAAGAACTAGTATAGTCCCAATAGACCCTGTTGTCAATCGGGGTTTGGTCAGTCGGTGAGAGGCAGCCAGATGGTGAAAGTAGTGCCCTCTCCCACCTGGCTCTCCACAGTTACCCGCCCCTCGTGCAATCCCACGATTTCCTTGACGATCGCCAGCCCCAGGCCAGCCCCCTGCACCTGCATCAGCCGCGGCTGCTCCCCCCGGAAGAACCGCTCGAAGATGTGGGGCAATTCCTCCTCCGGGATGCCGATACCTGTGTCGGTCACCGTCACCGTCGCCCGCATCCACCTCTCTGCCTCCTCCTTGCCGGTGGAGACTATTACCCTGCCCCCCTCTGGCGTGTGCAGGATGGCGTTCTCCACCAGGTTGTCCAAGACCTGCATCATCTGCTTGGGGTCCACCAGCGCCACCGGCCCTGGCTCCGCCGGCCGGTGCTTCAGGGTTAGCCCATGGTTCTGGCTCAGTATCTGGTGGCTGACGACTGCCACCCTGGTCAACTCATTGAGAGGAGTTGGCCGGGGCTTCATTTCCAACCGTCCGGCGTCAATGCGGGAAATCTGCAAAATGTCATCCACCAGCCGCACCAGCCGCTCTGCCTCCCGCCCCAGCACGTCTACGTACTTCTCCCACGTCTCCGGCGCTGTCTGCTGCATCAGCGCCGTGTATAACTTAATCGTCGTAATGGGAGTGCGTAGTTCGTGGGAGATGTTGGTGACGAAACTGGACTTCATCCGCTCCAGCGCCTTGAGGTGGCTGATGTCGTGAGCCGCCACCACCGTCGCCGCCCCCTCCGCCCCAGGCTCCAAGACGGGCGCTGCATTTAACTGCAGGTCCAGTCCCGTCAGTTCCAGTATTGTCTCCGGCCGTTCCTCGGCTCGCCCTGCCAGGTGCTGCACCGTCTCTCGCAACCGGGCCGTATCCGCTGGCGAAAGTGTCCGGGTGAGCCACGTATCGGCGACGGGGTTGGTCTGGACGATTTCACCCTCTTCGTCGGTGACGATGATGCCGTCGGAGGTGCTGCGCAGGACTGCTCCCAGGCGGGCGTACTGGGCCTGTAGTTCGGTGGCGCGCTCCTGCCCCCGCTCCTCCAGTCGCTCGGCGTAGTTTAGTAGTTTCCGGTAGAGTTGGGCGTTCTCGATGGCGGTGGCAGCGTGGTCGGCAAAGGCCTCCAGCCGCCGGGCGTCGGTCGGGCCGAACTGGCCCGGCAGGGTTCCGTTCACGTTCAGGAAGCCCACGGTCACGCCTCCCACCTGGATGGGTGCGCCGACGTAGGAGCGCAGCCACTCCCGGCCATCGGTCAGTACCCAATCGGAGTCAACGGTCGTGTCTGCGATGAGAACCGGCTCACCTGTGTATGCCATCTTCAGCAGGGTGGGGTACTCGGCAATAGGGATGGCAAAACCGGATATCAGGCGCTCCACTCCCAGGCCTTCGGACCCCCGCCAGCGGACTATCCGTGCGGTGTCGTCCTCTAGCAGCATAACATTGAAGGCATCCCCTGCGAGCACCCGCTTCACCTGCTCCAGGATGCGGTCCAGCACGTGGTCGAGATTCAGGGTGCTGCTGACAGCGGAGGCTGCCTCCTCCAGTGCCTCGGCCAGGTCCCGCTGCTGCCGCTCGGCCTCGAACAGCCGCGCGTTCTCCAGGGCCGCTGCTACCTGGTCGGCCAATGCGCACATGGTGAAGATGTCATCTTCATCAAGGGCGTCCCGTTCGGCGCTCTGTACGTCTAGCACACCGATGACCTGACCTTTGACCTGGATGGGCACAGCCAGTTCCGAGCGGGTGTCGGCCAGCGCTTCTACCTGGTAGTAGCGCGGTTCCTGGCGGACATCGCCCGCCAGCAGCGGCTCGCCGTTGGTCGCCACCCAGCCGCAGATGGACTTTTCCTCCATGCTGATGCTTAGTCCTTTCATAGCCTCCGCTTCGAAGCCAGCACTCGCCTTGAGCGTCAACCTTTTCGTTCTTTCGCCCGCCCCGGTGGCTGGATCAACCAGGAGAATAGTGACGTAACGATAGTTAAAGGCCTCGCGGATGAGGTTCACGATGTGGGCTAGCAGCGGGTCCGGTTCGAGCAGGGAAGTGATCTGCCGCCCGACCTCGCTCAGCGTGGCCAACTGGGTTGCCCGCCGCTTTAGTGCTTCCTCCGCTCGCTTGCGCTCGGCCAGTTCTCGCTGGGCTGCCTCGTACAGCCTCCGGTTCTCCAGGATCAGGCGCTGTTTCTCAAGCGCCTCCTCCACGGTGGCCAACACCTCATCCATGTTCAAGGGCTTGGTAGTGTAGGCTGATGCCCCTTCGTTCAGTGCCCGCACCGCCGTTTCCAGAGAGGCATAGCCGGTTACCATGATCACCACCATGTCGGGGTGCAGCTCCTTCAAAGGCGCTAACAACCCTATCCCTTCCACGTCAGGCAGCCGGATGTCCAGGAGAGCCAGGTTGAAGAATCTCTCTTGCGCCTTCTCTATTGCCTCTCGCCCCGTCCCCACTGCCTCCGTCTCATACCCCTTCTTTCCAAATATGAGACTCAGGCTTCTACGGGTGCTTTTGTCGTCATCAACGATCAGGATGTGCTCTTTCTCGTCCACTTCTTCCTTCCCCCTAATCGCCCTACGTCGGCTAACGGCTGGGTGTGGCGGCAAAACCTTTTCCCAGATTTCACGTGTGTATTATAGCACGCCCGCCAGCGGCTGGCAAAAAAACCTGTCGGGATTTCCTTATGGGCTGCGGCACGTCTGATAGTCGGTGCCGACGATGAGTCGGTATTGCACCGGCATGTTGGGATCGGGCGCGGAGATGACGTTCCCGGCCGGAACGTTGAACATCCACTGCAGGTAAGATACGGCACTTCCCTTGGCCGTGGACGTGAAGTCAATCAACTGTGTCTGGGGGTAGTCCCGCCGGTCGGGCTGGCCGATGACGGCGACGAAGCCCTGGCGGAAGAGCCGGTCGGCGGCCAGTTGATCCCAGTCTGCGCTGGGCGTTCCGTTCCACACCTCCACCGTCTGAAGTGTTCGCCACAGCCGGCCCTCCGGCACCGGTCCCAGCGCCTCGCTCACCACCGGCCCTATCTCCTCCCAGTTGGGCAGGAACACCGATCCCCCCTTGGGCGTTGTCCAGGGAATGACGTGTTGGTAGCCGATGTTGCGGAAGCGTACGTTCTGCTCGTCGAGCCGGAAGGCCACCTCGGCCAGTGTAAGCACATCGCCGAACTCTACGTCGGTGACGATCATACTTCGGGATTGCTCCCACAGTTCAGGGATGCGAGGCAGAAGGTCTAGACTGCGTGCTCTGCGCCAGATCGCCTGTAGCACCTGCTGCTGGCGTCGTTCGCGGGCAAAGACGCTAGAAGTCATACGCGAGCGGGCGTACCAGAGCGCTGTCTCCCCGTCCATGTGATGTACCCCCGGCTCCAGCGCCTTGATGGGATACTCGCCGTTCTCGTCGGGGTAGGGCCAGTGGTCTTGCAACCGGCAGTGTACTGGGATATCCACGCCGCCCAGCGTATCCACGATGCCGGTGAAACCGTGGAAGTCGGTGCGCACGTAGTGATCTACCGGGATGCCCAGGTTGTAGAGCAGTGTCTGTTGAACCAGAGCCGGCCCCCCGCCCTCGTAGCCATACATTTCGCCGTACATATCGGCGAAGTTGACGCGGCTCATCCAGAAGTCGGGGATGTAGACGTAGAGGTCACGGGGGATGGAGAGCACGGTCACGGCGGGCAGTGCAGGCTGGATGGAGACGATCTGGACGACGTCGGTGTGCCAGTCGTCCCAATCTGGGCGGCGGTCGCTGCCCAGCACGACAATGTTGATGGTGCCGGGAGCCATCTCCGCTACCGGCATGGGGGAGGGGATGGCGGTTGTGTCGGATAGGGTGGGCGTCACGCCGATCAACACCGGTTCGGAGAGCGAGAAGGGGGTCGGTGTGAGTGTGGGGGTGGGAGTTTCGGTGGAGGTGGCGGTGGGGCTAGGAGTGCCGGCTTCGCCCTGAGGCTCAGCCCGAAGGGTAGCCGTCGGGTTAGGAGTAGGCACCGGCGTGAGGGTGGGGGGATTCGGTGT
>JAUWOI010000152.1 GCA_030612185.1 Anaerolineae bacterium | reverse complement strand
AGGAGCTTATTGCCAATCATCTACCTGACGTGTCCGATTATCCGTGTTACTCGTGGATGGGGCCGAAAACTGCCCCCGTTAAAAAGGCGACACCTCTTGACTAACTCACCGTTGTCTTTGATGCCCTAAACCAGCCGATTTTGCTTCCCAGATACGAACTATATCCCATTGAGGGCACTCTAGCTGTAGTAGAAGTGAAATCTCGCCTGAACAAATCTACGCTTGTTGGCACTAAGAAGAAACCAGGCGCACTTCCCAACATAAAGTCAGCAAAAAGACTCGTGAGTTCTGAAGCCCAATCCTTTGTGCACTCACCGTATCAAATAGAGATTGAGGACGAATTATTCGATTTGCGCCATATCCCTTCACCTTTGGGTGTCGTTTTTACATTTGACTCTATATCGCCACGAACATTGGCAGGTTATTGGGCTGAATGGAACAATGCGGTTGATAGTCGTCACAGGGTGGATATCATTTGCTTATTAGAGCAGTCCAGTTTGCTAATTGATACCAACAGATTTCCGAGACTGTTCGACACTCATCAGATTAGTACCGTAGTACCTGTGGCGTCAGCGGGCACTAACAAGATAGTCTGTATCAAATCGCCAGCAATACTGTTTTTCTTCTTTAATCTGCTACTACGCGACCTAAGAAAAATGAGCATGTTCACACAAAGGCTTACAGCAACAACGCCCAGTAGCTATCTCCGAAGAGTCAGCATCACGCGGCCTTTTGTGATAGACAACGCACCGCCACTCCCGAACCGTGCTTGATGGTCCTTCGACTACGCTCAGGACAGGCTTTCCCCTCACGCGGCTCTTCGATACGAGGGCTGTTGTCATCAGCACCGTTGGCCGTGTATCTGGTCATGGCCTGGCGACACGCCCCCGACGAGGTCAAGGCCCACTTCAGCACACCCCCTACGAACCAGCCGATCCCACCCAGACCTGATGGCGATCATCAAAGCGCCAGCCAGGCCCATTGATGCACAGCGTGTGCCGTGTCCAACCGCTCTCCACGCGACGCCACGTCTCCTCCCAAGGACGGATGCCTCCCAAAGCGTCGGCTGCTTCCACGTTGCAGGCCCCCACAGCCACGGCTGCCGTCAGCGTCTCCTCAAGTGACATACCACGCAACAGACCGCTGAGGAAGCCCGCTATCGTCGCATCGCCAGCGCCGGTGGTGCCCACCACGTCCACTTTGAAGCAGGAAGCCCACAACTCCTTGCCAGCCCAGGTCGCCAGATTGGAAGGTCGGGCCGCCCCCAGCGTTTCGAGGACCGCTTGGCCTGCTGGACGATGCGATTCGCGATAGGAGACCAGCACCGCCTGCCGGCTGTGACAGTTCCTCATATATCTCCCGAACCCGAATGGGTACTAATAATTGATGTCCACCTGTTTTTTGGTTTCGGCCGATTCGAGAATGGCATCGCAGATGACGGCTGCGCGATACCCATCCTCAAAAGTCGCGCCATAGGGAGCCACATCTTTGTCATTGACGATGCAGTCCAGAAAGTGCGTCAATTCGTGAACAAAAGTATGCTCCCAACCGATGATGTGCCCATGCGGCCACCAGTTTTCCCACCACGGATGGTAACCTTCGGTGATCAGCACGTCGTGGAAGCCCTGGGTCTCTTTGGGCTCCTCACCCACCCAGTACACCTCCAGTTCATTCATACGCTCCAGGTTAAAGCGCATGGTCCCTTTCTCACCGTTGACCTCCCACGTCTGGCGGTTCTTGCAGCCCGCGGCATAGCGCGTCGCTTCCAGCGTGCCTATAGCGCCGTTCTCAAACTCCACTACGGCCGCAAAGGCATCATCTACGTCAACCGTCCCCATACCACTGCCGTCGGCCCAAGGACGCTCGGTGATAAAGGTACGCGTCATAGCGCTCACGCTCTTCATCTCACCCACCAAGAAACGGCCGAGATCAACAATGTGCGCACCCAGATCGCCCAGCGCACCACTGCCGGCGATCTTTTTTTCCAAGCGCCAGATCATCGGCATATTGTAATGGGGCATAATCCACTCCTGCGGGTACGTCGCCCGGAAGTGATAGATCTGCCCTAGCGCGCCGCTTGTGATCAGATCGCGTGCTTGGCAGATAGCGGGCACAAAGCGGTAGTTGAAGGCTACCATGTGCTTGACACCGGCCTTCTTCACAGCGTCGAGCATCGGTTTGGCCTCTTCAGCAGTGCGGGCTAGCGGCTTTTCGCATAGGATGTGCTTGCCTGCCTGGGCGGCGGCGATGCACGGTTCGGCGTGTAGATTATTGGGACCACCGTTATCAAAGAGTTGAACACGGTCGTCCTCCAGCATCTGGCGCCAGTCGGTGTAGTACCCCTCGTACCCGTAGCGCCGCGCTGCCTCGGCCACCGCCTCTTCGTTACGTCCGCAGATAGCGACCAGTGTCGGAATCGCTGGTGGCGGGTACATCATATAGGGGATCGTTTTGTAAGCGTTGGTATGCGCCTTGCCCATAAAAGCATATCCCAGCATACCAACGCCAATCTCTGGGGCTCTGCTTTTGGCCTTGGTCCCAGCCATAGTTGTGAAACCTGTTCCCTCACTCATAGTCAAGTCCTCCTTACAACATTATCTCACAAGATTTCGACCTGTGCAATTAGCCCGTAACTCGATCCACGGCCCATTCTTGACAAAATCACCGTTTGTAATTACAATGTATACACTTCGGCAATCCTGTAATCAGCAAGGGGGGGGTACTACCCAGCCACCGTCATTCCGAGCGACCGAAAGGAACGCAGCGACTGAAGGGAGTCGAGGAATCTCCTGTCGGGGTCACGCTTGCCATCGCAAGTAGAGATTCCTCGACTCGCTACGCTCGCTCGGAATGACGCACCACGGGGAGCGTGAGTAGTACCAGGAGGGTATCTTATGTCTACCGTAGTGAAGACTCGTATCATCAAGATCGGAAATTCGCAGGGTATTCGCATTCCCAAAAGCCTGCTCGATCAGACGAGCCTGGGAAAGGAAGTCGAGTTGGAACTGCAACAAGATCAGATTATCGTTCGGTCAGCGTATCGCGCACGTCACAATTGGGAAGATCAGTTCAAGGCAATGGCTGAACGAGACGATGATAGGCTGCTTGATGGTGATGTTCCTATCCCTACCGTTTGGCCCACCGTTTCGGACGAGGAAGAGTGGGAATGGTAGTCGAACGATTCGATGTGTATCTGGTCGTGGCAGTGGGCGTGAAGCAACGCCAGGTTGGTGTACGGGTTGTTCGTCCGGCCTTCGTGGTTGATCTTGACAAACGTTGGGAGTTATGGTATCCTCTTTGTAGATACACAGAGGAGGTGCCGATATGAAAACCCGCGTGAAGAAATGGGGCAACAGTCTAGCGCTTCGCATTCCCAAGCCCCTTGCTGTCGAGGTAGGGCTGGAAGACAGCTCGCTGATTGAGCTATCGCTGATGGACGGAAGATTGGTCATAACGCCTGTGGTTGAGCCCGAGTTGAGCCTTGCGACTCTCTTGGCGCAGGTGACTGAGGAGAACTTGCATGGGGAGGTTGACATAGGCCCAGCGGTAGGGGGCGAGGTGTGGTAGGGCCGAAGGAGTATATTCCTCAACGTGGCGATGTCGTCTGGATTACCCTGAACCCCCAGGCCGGACATGAGCAGGCTGGACGTCGTCCCGCTGTCGTTCTCTCGCCAGAAGCCTACAATAGCAAGGTTGGCCTGGCCATCCTGTGCCCCATCACCAATCAGGTCAAGGGGTACCCATTTGAGGTTTTGATTCCTGCCGGGATGCCCGTGACAGGAGTGATTCTGACCGACCAGGTGAAGAGTCTGGATTGGCGAGCAAGAGATGTCAAATTGATATGCGCCTTGCCAATGGAGACAATAGGTGAGGTATTACAGAAGATTGACACGCTTTTGTCTAGATAACTGTCCTCTTATCCCTCCGCCTGCTGTAACCACCATCACGCCGCCGATGACAACGGTTGCCTGGCCCGACTGACGATGCTGTTACTCCATACGGCTGGCTACGAGATGGGACAGCACATCCACCCAACGCCTAAAACAGGTGAAAAGCAGCGATAATCGGGGCAAACAAGGAAGACACCAGCGACATCACGGTGATGAGGGTATTGATGGAGGGGCCGGCCGTGTCCTTGAACGGATCGCCAACGGTGTCGCCCACGACGCTGGCCTTGTGCGCGTCGGAGCGCGGGCCACCGAACTCTCCCGACTCGATGAGCTTTTTAGCGTTGTCCCACAGCCCACCGGCGTTAGACATCAGCAGCGCAAAAACAACGCCGGTGAAGATACTGCCCCCCAGGAATCCACCCAGCCCCTCGGGGCCGAGGACAAAGCCAACCAGGACGGGGAGACCAATTGCCAGAAGAACTGGTAGCACCAGAGACATCAGCGCACCCCGGGCGGCCAGGTCCACGCAGGCTGCGTAGTCGGGCATTTCGGTGCCCGCCAGGATGCCGGGACGTTCGTGGAATTGGCGGCGGATCTCCTTGATCATCTCGAAGGCGTTGTCCGTGACCGATAGCATGGTGAACGCGCTGAATAATGGCGGCGTCACGGCCCCCAGCAGTACGCCCACTACAACGACCGGATGGCGCAGGCTGATGGTCAGTTCCACACCTATTGCCTCCACCACCTCCGCATAAGCCGCAAAGAGAGCGATGACGGTGAGTGCCGTGGCGCCGATGGCAAACCCCTTGGTGATAGCCTTGGCCGTGTTGCCGGCTGCATCGAGCGCGTCGGCCGTGTCAATCACCTTCTGCGACATGCCGGCCATTTCGGCGATGCCCCGCGCGTTGTCCACGATGGGGCCGTAAGCGTCGGAGGAAACGATCATTCCGCTGATGGCCAACATTCCCACCGCGCTGACGCCTACCCCGTAGATGCCGCTCATCCCGAATCGTTCCGCCAGGTAATAGGAGAACAGCGTCGCCAGGGCAATGCCGACAATCGAGGGAACGAGGCTGATCAGCCCATAACTGAAGCCCGTGATGACGTTGATGGCCGCGCCGGAACTGGAAACTCGGGCCGTCTCGATCACTGGCCGGTGCTCCGCAGAGGTAAAGTAATCGGAAGTGAGGCCGATGACGACGCCTGTGACGAGCCCGGTCAGCGTGGCCCACAGCACACCAAGATTGTAATCGCCCAGGAGTACAATGGCAGTAACCAATATGGCAAAGGCCACACAGGTGATGACTGTCCCTCTGTTAAGCGCCTGGCCCGGCTTGCCGTTCTTGCCCACGCGCACGAACCGGATGCCGATGAGCGAGGCGACAATACCCAGCGTGCATAGAATCAGTGGAAACACAGTGTACCTGGCCTGCAGGGCGGCGTCATTTTTGAAGAGTGAGGCGCCCAATAGCATGACGGCCACAGTACTGGCCACATAGGTATCGAAGACGTCCGCCCCCATGCCAG
This sequence comes from Anaerolineae bacterium, assembly GCA_030612185.1. The sequence goes on along the minus strand of JAUWOI010000152.1, from coordinate 3,488 downwards.
CCACGTCGCCGACGTTATCCCCTACGAGATCGGCGATCACAGCCGGGTTGCGGGGGTCATCCTCGGGGATGCCGATCTCGACCTTGCCCACCAGGTCGGCGGCGATGTCGGCCGTCTTGGTGTAGATCCCGCCGCCCGCTTTGGCCAACAAGGCCAGTGTCGTCGCTCCAAAACTGAAGCACAGGATGATCTGAGAGTTGCGGGTAAGGAGATAAATCGTACTCAAACCGATGACCGCCAGGCCCACCACGGCCAGGCCCATCACCGAGCCGGCATAGAAGGCCACCTTGAAGGCACGGTTAATGCTCTCGCTGGCCGCGGTCGCACTTCGCACATTGGCGGCCACGGCGACGCTCATGCCCATGTACCCGGCGACGGCAGAACATATTCCGCCGGCCACGAAAGCCAGAGCCATCGCGCCACCCCGCAGCGGATCGAGAGGGATCGTCCCCGTGCCCAGGTGCTCTATGTCGAAACTGAACACGATGGCAATAATGACCCCTATGCCGACCGCGACGAGGGTGAGAGCCAGGTAGAAGCGGCGCAGATAGGCCGTCGCTCCCTCCCGAATCCAGGACGCGACCTCCTGCGCTTCCTCGGACCCGGCATCCTGCCGGTGGACCCAACGGTATAGCCAGGCCGCCACCCCGACGGAAACGGCGCCCGCAAAAATGGCGACGAAGATCCAAGGCTGAGATGTTAGCATTGCCGCTTCTCCTTTGTTCATTGTTCATTGACCTATATGTTGGCGGAGCGCCACCAGCGGTAGTGTTTGGCGCGCAGATCCTCCTGCGATGGCAGGGGGAAGCAGAGAAGCCGTTCCCCGTTCCCCACAAAAATCCCGCTCTTTATCGTACGATATGGGAACGAGGCTGGCTGGATACGGTTGACCATCTTGGCATGGACGGTCTTGGTCCTCAGGTCCACCAAACACTGACGCACGTGCCCAATGTTGGAATAAGGCAGATCCCGTATAGCGCCGCGCTCAGGGTCCTCGGCCAGTTCACCTAAGCGTAGTTCTACGAAACAGACCACCGGTAGGGAGAGCAGGCTGGTCGGGCTCTTGACAATGAGTTCATAGAACTTACGAGGGCCCAGTGTGCTGACCACGAGGGGATGCACAGGCGCGATCTCCTGGTAAAGATGCAGTCCCACCGTATCTTCAGGGAACTCTTCGCTCGACTCCAGGCCCAGCACCCGCCCATCCTGCGTCACGAGATAGAGCCTCTGGATGACGTCCAAAGGGGTATGCTCCAGCGCACGATAGACAGAGATGTAGATCGAGCGCTTCGGGCTTCCATCCTCGTGGGGCACACAACGCCGGATGCCCTCCTCGATACGGAAGAAGTCATGTCTGAAATCTGGAGCGAGTTCGAAGAAGATAGCCTGCCCGCGTGCCTTCTTCGTAGCCCCAACTGCATAGTAGACCCCAAACTCTTCAGGCGTCAACATTGAAGCAATCAGCGCCTCGGGTATCATTGACAAGTACAGATGGATAGCCATATGCCTTACTCCCTTATGCAAATGGTCGCCCCTGCGAAGGCGCGAAACGTGAAACGTCAAGCGTGACCCGTAACTGAGCACATTATAGCACACCTGCCCAGCTGGACAATATGTCGTGCGTGTTGTGTGTTACGCTACATATCTTCAGGCTTTACTTCGTCGTCTCAACCCGCTGCCAGAGGGCGGTCAGAGGGCGACGCAGCAGCCGCACATTGACGAAGACGAGCAGCCACAGATGTAGCCGGGCGGCGAAGAGGATCAGCGTCCACAGGAACTCGCGCAGGCTATGGGGGTAACGCAGGGCCAAGAGCGTGCCGTTGAGCATCTCCAACCAGGCCGAGCGCATGCGCAGCGGAGACTTGCGCACGTAGTCCTGGGCATAGCCGCCAGCGGAGCGGACCTTCTGTCGCAGCCAGTCCCGATAGGTGGTGGGATACTTGACGAAGACGTGCGCCCGGGGTGCATAGCGGATGCGGTAGCCCTGGCGGGCGATGAGGTGCGAGAGCACAGCGTCCTCCGCCAGCGCGTCCTCGGACACGCGCTCAATCAGCGCACGGCGGAAGGCGAAGAGATAGCCAGAACAGACCAGGAATTGACCGGCCCGGTCGCGGGCCAGCCGCATCTGGTGGATACCATCGGTGAGCAGGTGCGACCAGTAGCCCAGCACTGTGTCGCGTTGGCTGACGCTGACAGGATGTCCACTCACCGCCCCCACCTGCTGGTCGGCGAAGGGGGCCAGTAGCAGGGTCAGCGCGTCCTCGGCAACGACCACGTCCCCGTCGCTGAGCACGACGACGTCGCCCCGCGCCGCCCTCAACCCAACGTCCAATGCCGCCGGCTTGCCTCGCTGGGGATCGGCCACGTGCCGCACAACCGGGTAGCGGGCGGCGTAATCGTCCACCACGACCGTCGTCGCGGGGTCGGGGCAGACGACCAGGATCTCAGCATCGGCGGGCAATTGGGGCAGAAAGGCTTCGATGGCCCGACCCACCGTCGCCGCTTCGCGAAAAGCGGTGATGAGAACGCTCACGCTTGTGGTCATACGCACGCAGGCTCGGTCGCTTCCAGGTGCCACAGCATCAGGCCCGTGGCGGGGTCACGACGGCGATGAACAGTTGCCGGAGCAGTGGTCACCACGATCTCCAGCGTCGGGTTGACGGTGGCCTCCACCAGGTGCCCACCCAGCGTGTGGTAGTCGGAGCGGCCCACAGTGACGTGAGCATGCACGATTGGTTCGCCATCCTCCCCACGGCTGATGTTCCCGCTCAGGTTCAGCACCTCCACCTGCTCCTCCACCACCTGGTTGCGATAAACGTTGGCAATGGTGTCGAAGTAGCCCAATGTGACCTGTTGAAAAGTACCGATGGCACAGAGTTCAGCGAACCCAATTCGATACTCGTCGGCGAAACGTTTGAGACTCTCGATAACCTCGTCACCCGGCTCAAGCCGGATCAGATAGTACCCATCTAACGTTCTAGTCTGCAAGCCTGTTCCTCCTAATCTACGCTGTGGTCTCTATCAGTAGTTATGCCAATTATACCCTACTGATGCCACATTGCGCAAATCGGATTCTACAGTCTCAAAACAGCCCCCTCGCTGGCCGAAGCGACCATCGCCGCGTAGCGGGCCAGATAGCCCGTGGTCACTCTGGGCGATGGTGGTCTCCAGCCCTCCCGTCGCCGGGCCATCTCCTCTTCGGAGACGTGAAGCGTCAGCCGCTTGTTGGCAATGTCCAATTCGATCTCGTCCCCACCCTGAACCAGACCAATCGGGCCACCGGCAGCCGCCTCCGGGGAGACGTGGCAGACGGCAGCCCCCCGCGTCGCCCCAGAGAAGCGACCGTCGGTCAGGAGCGCCACCTTGTCGTCCAGCCCCATCCCGGCCAGGGCAGAGGTGGGCATCAACATTTCCCGCATCCCCGGCCCACCTCGGGGTCCCTCGTAGCGAATGACGATCACGTCGCCGGCCCGGATGCGCCCTCCCAG